>JBBTUP010000073.1:0-1621 GCA_038063695.1 Patescibacteria group bacterium | reverse complement strand
TTGCCGGACTGGGGGTTCTGATGGGAATGAGAAGATACGGACGCAAAGTTCATCCTGATGATTTAAAATCAGAGTTTTTAGGATTATAAGAGAAAAAATACAGCAATTAAAATAAATAGAGTAAAAGATACTCCGGTAATTATTATCATAATAGTATCTATCTGTTTTTGTTCTTTGATTCGGCCCCTTGAAATTTTTATTATGAGTTTGCTGATCTTCGAGAAATGCGATTCTTCAAAAGATTGGCTGGTATTTCCTTTTTGATTTGGGTTTAATAATACTTCTGCCATCTTTATATTATGGCAAAAAAATGCAAAATAATCTACAATTAATGAAATGAAAGATGTGGATATTAAAAAACTAATTAAAAAAGAAACAAAAAGACAAAATAGAGTTATTAATCTAATTGCTTCCGAAAATTATGTTTCCAAAGACGTGCTTAGGGCCCTAGGTTCTGTTTTTGTAAATAAATATGCGGAAGGGTATCCTGGTAGGAGATATTACGGTGGCAATGGCAATATAGATGAACTGGAAGAATTATGTCAAGAACGCGCGTTGAAATTATTTGGCTTGCATCATAGACATCCGATGTCTAAACGAAAATCGACATCGGATGTCGAATGGCATGTTAATGTCCAACCATATTCCGGTTCTCCTGCAAATCTGGCGGTATACATCGCACTTATTCCATATGGTGAAAAAATAATGGGTATGAGTCTTGAATCAGGCGGACATCTTACTCACAGCCAGAAGGTTTCTATAACAGGTAAATTGTGGAAACAGATTCCCTATGACGTTGATAAAGAAACAGAGATGATAAATTATGAGAAATTGCTACAGATTGCAAAAAAGGAAAAACCGAAAATGATAATTGCTGGTACAACTGCTTATTCGCGGAAAATTGACTTCAAAAAATTCAGAAAAATTGCGGATGCGGCCGGCGCTTATTTAATGGTGGATATGTCACATATTGCAGGATTAGTGGCAACAGGTGTTCATCCTTCTCCTTTTCCATACGCTGATGTTGTTACAACTACAACGCATAAAACCTTGCGCGGACCACGGGCGGCCCTTATTTTTTGCAAACAAGAATTGTCTTCAGAAATAGACAAAGCGGTTTTTCCTGGTTTACAAGGAGGACCACATATGAATCAGGTTGCTGCTATGGCAGTTGCTTTAAAAGAGGCAATACAGCCGGGTTTTAAAAAATACATAAAACAGGTTGTAAAAAATGCGAAAGTTTTAGCCGAAGAATTAAAGAAAAGAGGATGGAGGATTGTTTCCAATGGTACAGACACCCACTTGTTTTTAGTTGATGTTTGGCAGAGAGGCATAGGTGGAAAAGAGGCGAGTGAAAGATTGGAGAAAGCGGGGATTATTGTAAATAAAAACACAATCCCATTTGACACGCGAAAACCATTTAATCCTTCCGGTATCCGCATCGGCACTCCAGCAGTGACTACAATGGGAATGAAAGAAAAAGATATGATTAAAATTGCAGAAAAAATAGATAGAATATTGAAAAACTAGAATATACTACTTTTTATTATTATGATAATAGACGGAAAAAAAATTGCGGAGGAGATAAAAAATTCTTTGAAAGAAGAAATTTCTAAATCTG
>JBBTUP010000072.1:0-1415 GCA_038063695.1 Patescibacteria group bacterium | reverse complement strand
GATTCTGACAAGGAATACAGCCCTGTTAGGTGGGAAGGTGCGCCAGTGGGAGGTCATCATAGAGAAGGTACGCTGATCTTTGCTTCTATTGCACCCTATCCACAAGATCTGAAATTAAACATAAAAAATATCGGCGGTGTGCAGAGATTATTTTCGTGGATTTTAGTAAAGAAAATTAAAAACAATCCTAAAAATAATTTTAATTTTTGATTCAAGTGTATTTTTAAATCAGATTTATTACATCTAATAACCTAGAAAAAATGTAATAAGTCATATTTTATTTCATTAAATTATCTTTAAAATGTTTTAGCAGAATCAGTTTTAGATTAGTAAGTAAGACCTCGTACCAGGGCGGAGAGGGCGAACCCCGTATAATACGAAGTATTTATACGGGGTAAATTCGAACTCCATAATTAAATCCCGTGCAAGGCGGAGGCGAGAGGATTTGAACCTCTGGTACCCTTCCGAGTACTCCGGTTTTCAAGACCGGTGCCTTCAACCGCTCAGCCACGCCTCCGCCTTATTCAGGATAAAACCGGTGTCTTTATATTCACCTCCAAATTAATATTATTTAGATGATTTTTTTAAGTGCAGGCCCTTTTTAATGCATGAGGTGCAAACTTTTTCTCTTTTTCCCTTATTAATAGTAGCCCATTGGAGATTTGGGTATCTTCTCGTTTTTTTTGTGGGATTGTATTTGCCTCGCAATAAATTTCTCCTGCGGGCCATAATTGTTCCCTTTTTACATATAAAACATTCTTTTGCCATAGAATTTATGTTATATTATATAGAAGATTTATGCAAGAAATAAATTTAATAGATATTATATTTTCTATAGGCGTATTGATAATGTCTGTTGTTGTGCACGAGGTGTCTCATGGATACGCTGCTTTTATGCTGGGTGATTCAACAGCAAAGTATGCCGGTCGTCTTACCTTAAATCCAATAAAGCATCTGGATTTTTTTGGCTCTTTCATAGTTCCTTTGCTTTCTTATTCTTTAGGAGGTGTGATATTTGGTTGGGCAAAGCCAGTTCCTTATAATCCTTATAATTTAAAAAATCAAAAATGGGGGGCGGGGCTGGTTGGCGTAGCCGGACCGCTTTCAAATTTTTTAATTGCTTTGATTTTTGGCCTAATTATACGTTCTTACTCTTATCTTACTTTTTTACCGCCTTCTTTTTTTGAAATAGCGTCGCTCATTGTTTTTATAAATATACTTCTAGCGGTTTTCAATATGGTGCCGATTCCGCCTTTGGACGGCTCCAAAGTACTTTTTGCCCTGCTTCCTTACAAATGGCACAATATACAGATGTTTCTTGAAAGATATGGATTGATTCTTGTTGTAATTTTTATCTTCTTTTTATTTCGAGTCATCTTGCCCTTGGTTTATATATTGTTTAGAGCAATAACGGG
>JBBTUP010000071.1:0-6793 GCA_038063695.1 Patescibacteria group bacterium | reverse complement strand
GGAGATGTTATAATCTTCCGATACCCGCGCGATCCATCAAAATTTTTCATCAAAAGAGTGGCTTATCTGCCTGGCGAGACCGTGGAGATAAACGGAGAAAAAAGAGTATTAGGGGAAAATGAATATTATGTTCTGGGAGATAACAGCCCCCAAAGTTCCGATTCCAGATACTGGGGAACGTTAAATAAAGACTTGGTTGTGGGCAGGGCCTTTCTGCGCCTCTGGCCAATTACTAAACTAGATATCTTGCCTGGCAGTAATTATTAATAATTTATTAAATGAAAGAAGAAGAGGAAAAACAAAAAATATCATTTCAGACCCTAAAAGGAATGCATGACATTCTTCCTGAAAATTATCTTTACTATCAAAACTTTTACGATAAAGCTGAGGAAATTGCGGATTATTACGGATTTAAACCAATACAAACGCCCATATTAGAAAAAATGGATCTTTTTACGGCCTCAATCGGAGAAACATCAGATATTATAGAAAAACAGATGTATACATTGAAAACAAAGGGAGGAGATCATCTGGCGTTAAGGCCAGAAGGGACAGCCCCTGTTATGAGATCTTATTTAGAGCATGGAATGTTTACCCTGCCCCAACCAATTATGCTCTGGTATAAAGGATCATTCTTCCGCCACGAAAATCCGCAAAAGGGCAGATTAAGAGAATTTCAGCAATTTGGACTTGAAATAATCGGGGAATCCAAGCCTATCGCAGAAGTAACAGTAATCAGGGTACTTACCTTAATTTTGGAAGAAATAGGAATTAAATCATATACCGTTCATATTAATAGTTTGGGAGATAAAGATTGTAAAAATATTTATCGCAAAGAACTTCTTGTTTATTATAAAAAGAAATTAAACAATCTCTGCAAAGATTGCAAAAGGCGATTTAAGGAAAATCCTCTAAGACTTCTGGATTGCAAAGAAGAAAAATGCATAGAAATGAAAAAAGACGCCCCTCAGATGATAAGTTATCTTTGTGAGGCATGCAAAAACCATCTTAAAGAAACCTTAGAATTTCTTGATGCTTCTGAAATTCCCTATCTTCTCGATAATTATTTAGTCAGGGGTATTGATTATTATTCTCGAACTGTTTTTGAAATCTTTACGGAAGAAAGAAACGGTCTAGATCAAAATGAAGAAATGCAAAAAATAGCCCTATCCTCAGGAGGAAGATATGACACTCTTGCAAAGACTATCGGAAAAAGAGACTTCCCCGCTGCAGGAGGCGCAATAGGAATAGACAGAGCGATGCAGGTCTTAAAAAATAAAAATGTGCACATAAGATCAAAAAGATCGCCTAAAGTGTTTTTTATACAAATAGGCCCTGCCGCAAAATACAAAAGCATAATGCTTATAGAAATGTTCAGAAAAGCTCATCTGCCAGTTTCTCAATCCATAAGCAAGGAAAATATCAGAGGACAATTAAGAATTGCGTCAAAATTGAATATACCGTATGCTCTAATACTAGGGCAGAAAGAAGTATTAGATAACACTATAATAATAAAAGACATGAATACTATGGAACAAGAAACTGTCTCTATCTCAAAAGTTATCGATGTTATAAAAAATAAATTAAAATAATATTATGATAGAAGTAAAAAAAAAAGAAGGAGAAACAATAGGCAATCTTATTAGACGTTTCAGCCAGAAAATAAAAGAGTCCGGCGTCTTAATGCGCGCTCGCTCAAATAAATTCAAAAACCGACCTCTCTCTGATCTTAATAAAAAGAAAATTGCGATAATCCGCATCAATAGAAAAAAAAGATTAGAATATTTGAAAAAACTTGGTAAAATAGAGTAGGAATGATAGAGAAAAAATTTGAAATAATAAAAGATCATATTTTTGGGAAAAAATATGCAATAAGTTTAGTTTTTGCCGGCAATAATCTGATGAAAAAGCTAAACAGGATATACCGAAAGGAGCCCAAACCAGCCGATGTTCTAGCCTTTCCATTATCCAAAAGTGAAGGTGAGATTTTCATCAATAAAATAAAGAAGAATAAAGCTGTCTATCTTTTTATACACGCCCTACTCCATCTTAAGGGCTATAAGCACGGCAAAAAGATGGATGGAATGGAGAAAAAATTAACAAAAAAATTCAATCATGCCCCGCATAATAAATGGAATTGATATAGGAAGCTCGGCAATAAGAATTATAGTTGCTGAAGAAAAAAAAGACGCTGATGGTTTTAATATTTTAGCCGTTGCCAAAAAAGAATCGCACGGAATAAGAAAGGGCTATATAGTAAATTTTGAAGAAGCGGTGGATAGCGTCCGAGAAACAATAAGAATTGCCGAAAAATTATCGGGAATAAAAATTAAAAGTTCGTTTATTGCGATTGGGGGCATCAGCCTAGGATCCGTAAGATCAAAAGGCATGGCAATGGTCTCCCGCGCCGACAATGAAGTCACAGATAATGACGTAAAAAGAGCCATTGATCAAAGTGAAAATAATCTGTCCAATCTTACAAACAGAAAAATAATATACCAAAAGTCAATTGCTTACAAACTGGACGGCAGTTTTGTGTTTGGCCATCCAATAGGGATGAAAGGAACAAAACTAGAGGTTGAAACAATTTTCATCACTTGCCTGATCCAACATTTTTCCGATTTTACAAAAATTGCAGAGAGTGCAGGTATTGCCATTGACGATGTAATGCCATCATCTTTAGCTGCAAGCTATATAGTGCTGTCTGAAAAACAAAAAGAGGCAGGATGTATTTTAGTAAATGTGGGGGCTAGCACTGTTTCTGTCACTGTCTTTGAAGAAAATTTGCCTATATCTCTTGAAGTATTCCCTATTGGCTCCACGCATATAACCAACGATATAGCCCTAGGACTTCAAATCCCCATAGAAGAAGCGGAAAAATTAAAAATAGAGTATGGCACAGAAAGCTCAATGAAGAGAAAAATAGAGAACATTGTGGAGGCAAGATTAAATGACATATTTGAATTAATTGAAAACCATCTGAAAAAAATAAACAAGAATGGACTTCTGCCTGCAGGAATAATTCTGACCGGGGGAGGATCAAACCTTTCAACGATCGAAGAAATGGCCCGAGTATCTTTAAAATTACCTGCTAAAATAGGATATTACCGGTATGACAAAGAAGGATTATCTATCACAGGTAATCAAAAAGAACAAATATTAAAAGACCCCTCTTGGTCTGTAGCTCTAGGCTTGTGCGCCTATGGCTTAAAAGAAGAATCGGAAAACGGAATTAATACAACAAGGAGAAGAGCAAAAAATATGCTTTGGCGAATCCTTAAATCCTTAAGGATTTAAGGATTTAAGGATTCTTGACCCCAATTTTTAACTATGATAATCTAAAAACATGGCCAGAGTTAAACCAGATGTAGAATCATTTGCCCGCATAAAAGTAATAGGCATAGGAGGTTCGGGCTTAAACACCCTAAACCATATGATAAACTCCAAAGTAAGAGGCGTGGAGTTTATCGCTATTAATACTGACGCGCAACACTTGCATCACAATTTAGCTCCTAAAAAAATCCACATTGGGAAAAATCTGACAAGAGGCATGGGCACTGGCATGAACCAAGAACTAGGCAGACAAGCGGCTGAAGAAACAAAAGAAGAAATCCAGGATTCCATCAAAGGATCTGATATGGTCTTTATAGCATGCGGTATGGGAGGAGGTACAGGTACTGGAGGAGCGCCTATTGTAGCAAAAATAGCAAAAGAGCAAGGAATATTAACTATCGCGGTTGTAACAAAACCATTTTCTTTTGAAGGCAGTCAGAGGGCAAAAATTGCAGAAAACGGACTCCTTGATCTAAGAGAATCCGTGGACGCAATGATAGTTATACCCAACGATCGAATTCTAGGTATTGTTGAAAAAGAAACAACATTTTCCTCTGCCTTTATGATGTGCGATGAGATATTACGCCAAGCCGTTGAAGGAATATCTGATCTCATAACCATGCCAGGAATTATAAACGTTGATTTTGCAGATGTAAAAACAATAATGCAGAATGCCGGCTCAGCCCTGATGGGTATAGGATCAAGCCAAGGAGAAAAAAGGGCTGAGGAAGCAGCAAGAATGGCAATCAATTCTCCCTTGCTTGATATATCAATTGAGGGAGCAAGGGGTGTACTTTTTGCAATATCCGGCGGCCAAGACATGACAATGCTGGAAATTCAGGAAGCAGCGAATATTATAACAGAGTCAATCGACGAAGATGCAAAAGTTATTTTCGGCGCCATAAACGACAACCGCCTGAAAAAAAACGAACTTAAAGTAACGGTTATCGCTTCTGGCTTCCCAGAAATTAAAAATATCAAAAAACAATCCTTATTCTCAAATGTAGATGCTCCTAAAGAAAAAAATACTAATGTGACAATCAATAAAGACTCATCAAAGCAAAAGAAAGAGGAGGAGGAAAGCGAATGGGATTCCATTCCGGCATTTTTGAGGAGAAAAAAATAACTTCACAAATCTAAAAAAATAATCATCATTAATAATTAACAATAAATTATATTTATGAACAAACAAAATTTAACAATTCCAATAGCGATAATCATAACAGGAATAATTATAGGCGGAGCAATATACTTAAGTAAAGGCAATAACAACAATAGTATAGATGCTGACGTGCCAAATTTTGCAAAATGCCTAAATGATGGAAAATACGCGCAAAAAATTGAGGATAATCTACAAGATGGCATTAAGGCCGGAGCAAATGGAACCCCTCATAGTATTATAATCAATGATAAAGGAGAAAAATTCGCGATCAAAGGCGCTCTACCATATGAACAAGTAAAAACAATGCTTGACCAGATAATAGCGGGAAATGCTTCAGCAGAATCAAAAATAACTATTGAAGGACCAAGAGATGTGGATGAAAACGATCATGTTTTAGGAAATTCTAATGCGCCTATCACTATAATAGAATTTTCTGACACAGAATGCCCGTTTTGCAAAAGATTTCATGAAACAATGAATAAAATCATGGATGAGTTCGGCAAAGATGGAAAAGTAAAATGGGTTTATCGCCACTTCCCCCTTGACCAAATTCACAGTAAAGCAAGAAAAGAGGCAGAGGCAACTGAATGTGCTGCTGAAATTGGCGGAAATGAAAAATTTTGGGAATATATAGACAAAATTTACGAAATAACTCCTTCAAACAACGGCCTAGACCCAGCTAAATTACTAGAAATAGCTAAATCCATAGGACTAAACTAAAAACATTGATTAGGAGAAAGATTATTCATTACTCATTACGTAATTGTAAGCTGATAATGCTGCTTTAGCGCCTTCCGCTGCCGCAATTACAATCTGCTTATATACGCTCTCTGTAACGTCTCCTGCGGCAAAAATGCCCCTTACTGAAGTTTCCATTGTTTTAGGGTCCACTATTATTTCGCCACGGCTGTTTAAATCAACTAGTTTACCCAAAAATAGAGCGGCGGGATCCCATCCAATATTTACAAAAACTCCGCTAACAGGCATATCTTTTATTTTTTCCGTCTTTCTTTCCAGATAAACTATCTTTTCAACAAAATCTCTGCCTTTAATCTTTTTTATTTCAGCGTTTAATATAAATTCCACCTTTCCGCTTTGCTTCAATTTATCCTGAAGGAATTCATCTCCTCTTAATTTAGGCGTGTATTCAAAAACATATATTTTCTCCGCATATTTAGTTAAATCCATTGCTGTTTCAAGGCCGGAATTTCCGCCTCCTATAACAGCAACTAATTTGCCGCCAAAAAGAGGCGCATCGCATATTGAACAAAAACTCACTCCCTTATTTTCAAGTTCTTTTTCTCCTGGCACGTCTAGGCGTCGCGGAACTTTTCCCGTGGCTATAATTACAGATTTCGTCTCTATTGATTCTTCGTTTTTTGTTTTTACAGAAAAATCTTTTTCTCCTTTTTCAATTGATACAACTTCTTCTTCTTTTATTTCCACGCCATATTTTTTAACTTGGGCGGTTATCTTGCCAATTAATTCAATCCCGCCAATAAGATCAATGCCAGGATAATTTTCTATGGTATTAGTGTATATTGATTGCCCTCCAATCTGCTTGGTTAAAATAAGCGTATTCAACTTTTTCCTGCCGGCGTAAATTCCGGCAGTGAGTCCGGCGCTGTCAGCGCCAATAATTATTAAATCGTAAGCCATGTTTTTATATTATAACATTTTTAATTCAAACCAAAAAATGCTCCCCTTGCCCTTGCCTTCTGAACGCACGCCTATTTTGCCCCCATGCTTATCTATAATACTCTTGGCTAAAAATAGCCCTATGCCCGCTCCTTCGGTCTCGGTTAAATAAGCCTCGTGAGTACGAAAAAATTTAGAGAAGATGTAAGGTAAGTCATCTTTGACAATGCCGATGCCGTTATCTTTGATAGAGAATAGTATTTTATTTTTATCTTTTCTAATAGATATGTCTATTCTGTCTTGGGTATAGGTGATGGCGTTTTCCAAGAGTATCTGGATGATCATCGGCATCCTGATTTTATCTATCTTTACTTGAAGAAGATCTTTATCATAATCATATTTTAATTTAATGCCTTTTTCCTTGAATTGATGCTGGAAATTATTGACTATATTTCTGACCGTTTTCTCAAAATCCACTGGTTCAAACTTGTATTGATATTGGCCAGCTTCGGTCTTGGCGACTGAGAGAAGTTCATCGGTTAGAATGATGAGGCGGGAGTTGGCGCTATTCATTTCAAAAATCAGTTTATTCTTTTCTTCCTCGGTTGTTGATTTATCCCTAAGAGCTGACAAACCCCATTTCACATCTGTCAGCGGCGT
>JBBTUP010000070.1:0-1326 GCA_038063695.1 Patescibacteria group bacterium | reverse complement strand
TTCCAGTTTTCCAAAGATAAATTTTCTGCCCTGGCTTTCTCACTAATCCCACAAAAAGTAAAAGTGCGACACTCGGTGTTCAACATTTTTAAGTTATTCTTTAATAATTTTCGTTTATGGGAAAAGCCTTTTCTGACCAAATCAAAAAACTTCTTCTCACTCTGTGCAATCTCCGAGATTGCACAATTTTTGAAGAAATCTTTGGAAATATTATTAATTTTCAGTATTGCAGAATTCACTTTTGGCTGGGGAGAAAAATATCTTGCCGGAACTTTTTTAATGATTTTTGGCTCGCCATAGGCCTTTATACTGATAGACAAAATGCTTTCTTTGTTTTTACCTCGCCCTTGGGCGGGCTTCCCCATTATTCTATCCGCTACCTCCTTCTGCACCATTAAAATCATCATTTCGGGCTGAAAATCGCTTTCTAGAAACTTTCGCAAAAAATGCGAGGTAATATAATAAGGGATATTAGCGACAATTTTGTAGCCACTAGCCACTAGCGAATAGAGTCTAGGGTCAAATTTTAAGATATCATCATGAATTATCTCTAAATTAGAATATTCCACTTTTTTGCGATCGCTAGATTTTGGTATACTCTTAAATTTTTCAATAAGATATTCAACTAATTTTCTATCTTTTTCTACAGCTATAACTTTTTTTGCCTTCTCAATAAGCGCTCCGGTCAAAATTCCCTTACCCGGTCCAACCTCTAAAACAATGTCATCCTCGTCTAAATCAGCGGCCTTAATAATATCAAAGACAATACTTTTTGATTTTAAAAAATGCTGGCCTAATCTTTTCATTATAGATTTATTTTACAGTTGAGTGTACTATTCTCTCAACATAATCGCCGATTTTTTCTCCATCTTTGATGCCAGCATCAAAGCCCAATTTTGACGCATTTCCAGCAACAACACTGTTTAATCTAGTTTCGAATTTAGGCATTTTTTTACTCATCTCATCATAAGTCATGTTTTTTATCTTTTCCCAATCTTCTTTATTTTCAGAAGAAATAAAATTCTGAATATTTAATGATTCCTTTGCTTGTTCAACGTTTAACAACGGAATATCTTGTATCTCCGGTTTATGTATTTCTACGGGTGTTTCTGGATGAACCGGCTCTATTTCCGGCTGCACTGTTTCTGAACCAAATATGGATTTATCCCAATTATCCACCAATTTAGACCCAGAGTATTCCAATTTTGGCTCATGATTAATATCAACTTTTAATTTTAATTCCCCCACTTTCTCCAATTCCAGCAATTCATAATGAGAAATTTCCGGCGCTTCTTTGTGGCTTAATATGCTTGCTATATCTTCCTT
>JBBTUP010000069.1:0-2289 GCA_038063695.1 Patescibacteria group bacterium | reverse complement strand
CCAGCGCCAGTGCGATTTGTCGGCGGCTTGGGGTCAGGATACATAGGAAGAAACCATGCATTCTCCCCGTCGTAAGCATAAGAGCCATTAGGCCCGTCAGTAACAGAAACTATCTTCGGTCCTATTTCATGAATCATTTCCATAAGTTTTTTAATGTCTGTTTCTTCGGTTTCTAATATCCTCTGCGCCTCTTCTTTGTTGCAAAAAAACAGATCTGTCCTTTTATAAATACCTGCCAGCGCTTTTCTTCCGAATTTCATCTGATAAGTGCCAGGCTGGAAAGTCAATTTAACTTCTGGATGTTCATTTAGATATTTTTCTATCACGCTGTGAAACGCAAGAGAATTTTCTCCAAGAGAAGAAAGATAAATCCATTTCGGGCTGCCCAGGTCTGGGAGAGAATATTCGTATTCTTCATGCTTTATGAGTATTGTCCTTTCCGCGCCAAACATAAGCACATAATGATAATTAGTTTTTCTGTCTTTATGCGTTCTTACAAATTCCGTGCTGACTTTTTCTTTTTTTAAAGCATCAACGCATTCCTGTCCGTAATAATCGTCTCCTAAATTCGTAACCAGCGCGCTTTTTAACCCCAGACGGCTGGCACTGACAGAGGCATTGGCGCTATTTCCGACAGCAGGTATAATGGTTACGCTTTCATAGGGAATTTTATCGCCAAAGCGCATGCAAATTTTTTTTGTGCCTGCAATATCACCTTCTTCCACAGTTGCGTCTTTCAATTTAATAAAGGCGTCTGTCACTGTATCTCCTATAGCCAAAAAATCAAAATTATTTTTCATATTATTTATATTATACTATTTTATATATTTTTATTTCAACCTTATTGTAATCGCTCCGATCGTTTTTTTTCAGCAAACCATTTTTCGTGCCAAAATACTTTGCAACAGAAGTCGCATTAGCAATGCCTAACTGAATTGCAGATTCCATATCCCCTCCGCTCTGAATATATCCTGAAACAAAACCGCTGCCAAAAGCGTCGCCCGCTCCCGTCCTGTCCACAACCAGAGAATCAGGCACTCCGGCAGAATAAATATTCTTTTTATCAGCCACGACTACGCCTCTCGGCCCTTTTGTCATAACAATAATATCCTTTGCAATATTTCTTATTTCCTTGAATATTTTTTCCTCCTTCTCTTCGCTATGTTCAATTTCTGTTATAAGGGCGTATTCATCTTCATTTGCAATAAAAATATCCGCGCGCTCAATATATTTATAAATATCTTTGCCCATTCTTATTAATTTCTGGTCAGGATTAAAAACAACTCTCACGCTATTTTTCTTTGCCCAGTCAAGAATATATTCAAGCAATTCAATATTGCCCGATATTGAATCAATATAAACCCATTTTGATTTTAAATCTTTCCAATCAATATCATTCTCGCTCATATATTCATTTGCTCCGCGATACTCCAGAATTGTTCTCTCTCCGTCAGGAGAAACCAAGATTGTTGAATATGCTGTATTGCGTTTTTTGTCAATTGTAAATAATAATTCAACTTTTTCTTCTTTCATTTCCTCTATTATTTCTTTGGCAATACTGTCATCGCCAACGCGCCCCGCGCATCCAACCTTAAATCCCTGCCTTGCCAAGCCAACAGCGACATTTGTTCCGCCTCCGCCGCTAGCCATAGCCACCTGCGGTATTGTCAATTTTGTGCCAAGCACAAAACATCCGGCTCTTCCCGTTCTGAACCTGTCATCTTTTACAACTTGAAAATCCCCGCTTTTTAAAAAAACGTCTTTTGTGACGGTTCCAATTACTAAAATATCATACATTATTTTTTACTTCCTTTTTATCACTTTCTTTGCCGCCCTGGCTATATCTTCCGCAATCAAACCAAATACTTTAAGTAATTCGTTCGGCTCGCCTGATTCTCCAAATCTATCTTTAACTCCGATAATTTCAACCGGTACCGGATTATTTTGCGCCAAAATCTCGCAAACCGCAGAGCCCATACCTCCCATTGCCTGATGCTCCTCAACTGTAACAGCACATCCTGTCTTTTTAACAGAATCAAGAATTGTTTTCTCGTCCATTGGTTTGATGGTGTGATTGTTTATCACCTCTGCTTCAATATTTTCCTTGGATAATTCTTCCGCAGCCTTAAGCGCCTCGTGAACAAGCGGACCGCAGGCAATTATTGTAACATCTTTTCCTTCTCTGTATATTTCCGCCTTGCCTATTTCAAACGGAGTTTCTTCTGTTGTTATCACTGGCGTCTTTTCTCTGGCAAATCTAAGATAAACAGGACCTTTTATTCTCGCTGA
>JBBTUP010000068.1:0-3993 GCA_038063695.1 Patescibacteria group bacterium | reverse complement strand
GTTTAATAATTTGCGATAATGAATAGAATGGAAAAAATCAGAAGAATCGTTATTGTTGTTATATCTATATCGTTGATCTCAGGCTCCTTTATAGGGGGCGTTTATTTAGGTTATAACAATAAGCCATCAATACAAAACATCACAACTCTTTTTAATAAAGAAGAAGATAAACCAGTGGAAGTGGATTTTTCCCCATTTTGGAAATCTTGGGATGTAATTCAATCAAAATATGTTTCAAAAGAGAAATTAAATAACCAAGATATGGTCTGGGGCGCGATAAAAGGTCTTGTGGGCTCTACCGGCGACCCATACTCCACTTTTTTCCCTCCAGAGCAAAATAAAATATTTCAGGAAGATATCAGGGGTAATTTTGGTGGAATAGGAATAGAAATAGGAATACGAAATAATATATTGACCGTTATTTCTCCGCTCAAAAATACTCCTGCTTATAAAGCGAGCCTTAAAACAAATGATAAAATTTTAAAAATAAACGATACATCAACAGAAAATTTATCAGTAGAAGAGGCCGTGACTTTAATAAGAGGAGAAATTGGCACAAAAGTGAAACTAACCATCTTTAGGGAAGAAAAGAAAGAGCCTTTTGAAGTAACCATAGTGAGAGATGTAATAAATGTTCCGACTATTGATACTGAAACAAAACCTGGCGGGATTTTTGTAATAAAACTTTATAATTTCGGCGCGCAATCAACAGAAACCTTTAGAAAAGCCCTGCGCAGTTTTATAGAATCAGGTAATGATAAATTAATAATTGATTTGAGGGGAAATGCAGGAGGATATCTCGACGCTTCTGTTGATATTGCCAGCTGGTTTTTACCTGCTGGAGAGACAGTGGTTATAGAAAAATCCGGATCCGGAGAGGAAAATGTATTTAGAAGTAGGGGGTATGATATATTTAAAAACTTGCCATTAGTTGTTTTAGTGAATAATGGGAGCGCTTCTGCTGCAGAAATTTTGGCAGGGGCTTTGCAAGATCATGGTTTAACAAAACTTGTCGGTGAAAAAACTTTTGGTAAGGGTTCTGTGCAAGAATTAGTGACTATCACGACAAATCCGGAAACATCGCTAAAAATTACTGTAGCAAAATGGCTTACACCTAACGGCAGGTCAATTTCTGACAATGGCCTTGATCCGGATATTAAGGTTGAAATGAAAGATGAAGATGTGGAAAAAGGCAAAGACCCGCAAATGGATAAGGCAATAGAGATATTGAATAAAAAATAAGAATATATGCGCATAATTTTACTACAAGATGTGCCTAAGATAGGCAGGAAATATGATATAAAAGATGTCAGCAGCGGATATGCCAGAAATTTTCTTTTTCCTAGGGGTTTGGCGGAATTAGCCACTTCTGATAAAATTAAATTATCAGAGACAAAGAGAAAACAAACAGAACAAGAAATGGCTATACAAGACAACATATTAGGAAAAAATATAAATATTTTGGAAGGCCTGACTATAGAAGTAAAAGAGAAATCAAATGAGAAAGGACATCTTTTTGCTGGTATTCACAAAAAAGAGATAAGTAAAATTTTGAGAGAAAAAAATCATATAGACATCCCGGCTGAATTGATAGAAATCGGAAAGCCGATAAAGGAAATAGGCAAGCATAAAATTAAAGTAAAAGATAAAGAGTTTATATTAAATATAATATGACCAAATATATTTTTATTGTTGGCGGAGTAATGTCAGGAATAGGAAAGGGGATTACAACATCTTCTATAGGAAAAATCCTCCAAGATCATGGATATAAAGTAACAGCAATAAAAATAGATCCATATATAAACGTAGACGCCGGAACAATGAACCCTATTGAGCATGGGGAAGTTTTTGTTACTGAAGATGGCTTAGAGTCCGATCAGGACCTGGGAAATTACGAAAGATTTCTGGATGAGGATATGTACAGATTCAATTACATGACAACGGGCGCCATATATGAGGCAGTCATACATAAGGAGCGTAATCTTGAATATAATGGCAAATGTGTTGAGGTTGTACCTCATATACCGGAGGAAATTATATCTAGAATAGAATTCGCCGGCAAGAAGACAAAGGCAGATTTTGTTTTAATAGAGATTGGAGGCACGGTGGGAGAGTATCAGAACCTTTTGTTTTTGGAAGCAGGCAGGATGATGAAATTGGAAAATCCTGACAAAGTTATTTTCGTCATGGTCAGTTATCTGCCTATCCCGGATAAAATCGGGGAGATGAAGACAAAACCCACGCAATATGCTGTAAGAACCCTTAATTCTGCCGGCATTCAACCGAATTTTATTATCGCCAGATCAAGAAGAGAACTTGATGAGCCGCGTAAGAGAAAAATCGCTATTTTTTGCAATATAAAAGAGGAAAACGTAATATCTGCTCCGGATATTGATAATATCTACGAGGTTCCTATTAATTTTGAGAAGCAAGGATTGGCAGAAAAAATAATTGAAAAACTTAATCCTAAAAAAAGGCCCCTTAAGAACAAAAACCGTATATCAAAGTGGATTAATTTAGTAAAAAAGATAAAGAAATTAAACAACGCTTCCAATAAAAAGATAATAAACATCGGCATAGTTGGAAAATATTTTGCAACCGGCAAGTTTATTCTTTCAGATTCTTACATTTCCGTAATAGAGGCGATAAAGCATGCATCATGGCAAGAGGGCTTTAAGCCGGAAATTACATGGATTGATTCGGAGTTATTCGAAAAAAAATCCCAAAAAATCAATGAATTAAAATTATATGACGGCATAGTTGTGCCGGGAGGTTTTGGCTCGCGCGGCATTGAAGGAAAAATTAAAACAATCAATTTTGCAAGGACAAAAAGAATCCCATATCTTGGTTTGTGTTATGGGATGCAATTGGCTGTTATTGAAATAGCTAGAAATCTTGCCGGCCTAAAAAATGCAAACTCTGTTGAAATAGATCCTGATACTAAATATCCCGTTATTGATCTAGCCGAGGATCAAAAAACAAATATAAAAAATAATCGCTACGGCGGTTCAATGCGGCTTGGCGCGTTTCCTTGCGAATTAAAAAAAAGTTCCTTGAGTTTTAAAGCCTATAAAGAAAAAACTGTTTTAGAACGACATAGGCACAGATATGAGTTTAATAATGACTTTCGAGATAAACTGGAAAATCTAGGTATTGTCTTTTCTGGAATAAATAAAGAACGTGATCTTGTTGAAATTATTGAATTAAAAAACCACCCGTTTTTTGTAGGTGTTCAATTTCATCCCGAATTTAAATCACATCCTCTCAATCCGCATCCTCTTTTTAGAGAATTTATAAAAAATGCGATAAAAATTAAGAGGAAGCGATAACGTTTACAATTTTGTAAGTTTTATTTTTTCCGTCATATCTGGTTTTTCTTTTTTCTGCAAATTTTACTGTTCCAGAGCAGACAGAAAATAAAGTATGATCTTTACCCACTTTTACGTTTTTTCCGGCTAGTATTTTTGTTCCGCGCTGGCGCACTAAAACAGAGCCAGCATTTGCCTGTTGGCCGTCAAAGAGTTTAACTCCCAGATATTTCGGTTGTGAATCCCTTAAGTTTTTAGCTGAACCACCAGCTTTACGATGTGCCATTTTTGTCTGTTAATATTATAATATAAATATGCTAGCAAAGACAAAAGAAAAAATCAAGCCTTATAAAAACGATATATTTATTGTTCTGGTTATTATTTTAGTTGCCTTGATCAGTTTTGGCTTAGGCAGATTGTCTAAAATAAGGGAAAATAAGATGCCTGTGACTATAGAAAATCTTAGCGCAAACATGATAAATTCTCAAGAAAATATTCCTCAAGATAATCAAAATATTAAAAATAATCAGGTCCAAATTAATTCAAGCCAAGGCATGCTCATTGGCTCTAAAAATGGCACAAAATATCATTTTCCATGGTGCTCCGGTGCCCAGCGCATCAAAGAAGAAAATAAAATATGGTTCTCAAATAAAGAAGAGGCAGAAAAAGCCGGCTACTCTCCAGC
>JBBTUP010000067.1:10485-17916 GCA_038063695.1 Patescibacteria group bacterium | reverse complement strand
GGTAGAACACCTCATTTGCAATGAGGAGGCGGCAGTCCGATTCTGCCTAGGTCCATAAACATCAGCCCGAACTACATTTTAATTTTGCCTGTACTGAACGAAGTTGAAGTGGGAAAAGAAAATTTTTAATCATAAGTAAGGTTGTAAAAAATTATTAACTAATAAATTTATGTGTTTAACGATACCGGCCCAAATTACGAAACTGGAAAAAGGTAAAGCTATTGTCCGAGAGAATGACAGATTCAAGCAGATTCAAATTTCCTTAGTTCCCAATTTGAAAGTTGGGGACTGGATTTTATATATTAACGATTTAGCTTTAAAAAGAATACCCAAAAAGGAGGCAAAAGAGATTTTAGAACTATTAGAAGTGCCTTATCAAAAGATAGATATTTCAAAATTAAGCGAAAAATTCAAAAATATTATCCAAACATCTAAATCCAGGGATTTAATCAAAGAAGAAATCGTTTATTTACTACAAACAAAAGGATTGGAACAAGAAGCTCTTTTTTCAGAAGCCAACCTTGTCCGCAAGATCTATATAAAAGATTTTATCTGCATTCACGGCATTATTGAGTTTTCTAATTTTTGCAAAAACGACTGTTTTTATTGCGGTTTACGAAAAGAAAACCAAACCTTACCGCGTTATAGAATGGATGTTGAGGAGATAGTTAATACTGCCTATAAAGCAGTAAAGGAAATGGGGTATAAACTACTAGTACTTCAATCAGGAGAGGATTATTTTTATACCAATGACATACTGGAGGAAATAATAAAAAAAATTAAGGAAAAAAGCCGTGTGTTTATTTTTATCAGCATAGGAGAAAGGGGATATCAATGCTATAAAAGACTGAAAAAAGCTGGTGCTTCAGGAGTATTATTTCGTTTTGAAACAGCAAATTCTGTACTATTTAAGAATCTTCACCCTCGGGGCAAAGATTTGAAAAGACGTTTTGAGCATTTAAGATTTATGAAAGAGTTAGGATATTTTATTGCCACAGGTTCTATTGTCGGTCTACCCGGCCAGACAATTGAGGATTTAGCCGAGGATATTTTAACTACCAAGAAATGGGCGCATATGGTATCTACTGGTCCTTTTGTGCCATGCGATAATACACCTTTGAATAATTTTCCGCATGGTGATGTGGAAATGAATTTAAAAATAATTGCCATTTTGAGATTATTGATAAAAAGCAGCCGTATCCCGGTTGTTACAGCTTTGGAAACCTTATCTGGCGAAGGCGGCCGGAAAAAGGCGCTTCAAGCTGGCGCCAATTCTTTAATGTTTAATCTTACGCCGGATAAATATCGACCGTTTTATAAAATTTACCCTGACAAATTTTTTCAAAAAGAAACCATCTGGCAGAAATACGGTTTGTTTAAATATGAGGAAAGCTATAAAATGTTGGAAGAAAGAATGCAAGAAGAATTAAAAAACAAATAAAATTTATGCCAAACATTAAAGACGTTATCGACGAACAAAAAATATTTAATATTTTAGAAAAAACTCAAAAGCCAACTCCTCGACAAATTTTAAAAATTCTTAAAAAAGCTCTAAAGAAAAAGGGTCTAAACTTGAAAGAGGTTGGCTATTTACTCCATACAGAAAAACCGGAGCTAATAGAGCAAATGTTTGCCACATCGGGTAGAATAAAAAATGAAATTTATGGTGAACGTCTGGTATTTTTTGCCCCATTGTATCTTTCAAATTTCTGCGTCAATGATTGTGATTACTGTGGTTTTCATCGCAGAAATCCGGCTCTGCGCAAAAAATTGACTTTAGAAGAAGTAGAAGAGCAAGTAAAAATTCTTGAAGATATGGGGCACAAAAGACTGCTTTTGGAGTTTGGGGAACATCCGATTGAAAATCCGATTGATTATGCGGTAGATGTTATCAAAACAATTTATAAGACCAAATCTGGCAAGGGTGAAATAAGACGAGTTAATGTTAATATAGCCGCTACGACCGTAGAAAATTATCATAAGCTAAAAGCGGCCGGTATTGGCACTTATCAGCTTTTTCAGGAAACTTATCATTGGGAAACTTATAAGAAACTGCATCATGGTTCCAAGGCAGATTATGAGCGGCAATTGTTTGCCCACGATAGAGCCTTCAAGGCAGGTATTGATGATGTTGGATTGGGAGTGCTTTATGGTTTGTTTGATTATAAATTTGATACTTTAGCTTTAGTATCTCATTCTCAATATCTCGATAGAAAATACAATGTCGGGCCACATACTCTTTCGGTTCCAAGATTTCAACCAGCGCCAACAGTGAATATGGATTTGCCACACAAAGTGAGCGAAGGCCAATTACTTAAAGCCATCTCCATTCTAAGAATGGCTGTTCCCTACACTGGAATGATAATTAGCACCCGGGAAAGGCCGAAGATAAGAGCAAAAGCATTCCAAATTGGCATTTCCCAAACCAGCGCCGCTTCCAGAACGACTCCCGGAGGATATGGAACGAAAGAGGCCTTGCAACAATTTTCTTTACAAGATCACCGTAGCGTAGAAGAAGTCCTAAAATCAATTCTCAAACAAAGGCTATTGCCCAGTTTTTGCACCGCCTGCTATAGATTGGGTCGAACCGGTGAAACTATTATGAAATTACTGAAAGCTGGCAAGATTCACAATCTTTGTCGACCCAACGCAATTTTAACTTTTAAAGAATACCTTGAAGATTATGCTTCAGAACAAGTCAAAAAATTAGGACTAAAAATTATAAATCAATACCTTGATAAAATCCCAAGTTCTGATATCAAACAGGAAACGGAAAGCCGTCTTAAGAGAATAGAAAATGGAGAAAGAGATATTTACTTTTGAAAAATCGCCGTCTGAATCGAGCCTGCCTGTCGGCAGACAGGGGCGAGACAGAAGAGGGGTGTGGGGTGGAATTCCGCCCCGCCCGAGCGGAAATTTATCAGAAGTCGTCGTCGGGGTTTTCTTGAAAATGGGTTCTGACTTTTTCCAACAAACACCACATAAAAATCCCGATGCTCGTAAGTATCGGGATTTAATTAATAATTAATGAGTAGCCATAACTGTCATCTTCTCTCCCACTTTTTTTGAAGTCATTATAAAAACCTCAAATTGAGATTTTGTTATAGGAGGCATTGGACTGCCATCTACCTCAATAAAGAATATCGGGCATTTGCTAAACTCTTCTGATAATTCATCAACCTGCTTATCATACCGGCTGATTCTTGTTTTTTCTTGAGAATTCATTGTATATGCCAAAATGCTCTGGGCTATGCGCGTAGGCATACATCCAAATGGCCCAATTACCACTATACCGGCAAATCTCTCAAAAACTTCCTTAAGAGAACTGCCAATAGTCAGAATCGCCTCGCCCTTCATCAATGGACTCATATATTTTTCAGCCACATTAACAAATTCATCAACATTGTCTATGTGACTATCTGCAAGGCCGGAACTGCTCAGTATTTCAGTAATCTCTTTTTCATACATCTTCTCAAACCTCGTCTTTAAAGAAAAAACGAGACGATCTGTGTACTCTTGAGCATAATCCCTGTTTATCCTCCTCTTAATAAGGAGGTTGTGGTATTTTAACCATTCACTGATAGGTGATCTTATAAGCACAAATCCTTTTTTTATCAGCTCTTCCATTATCTGCTTAGTTGTAAAATCAGCCCACCTCACATATATCTCGCCTGTGATGAGAATCTTTGGCGCCTCGCGCAAATGCTTTTTTAAAGGAATTTTTCTGAGATCTTCTGCCACCTGTTTTAAGATCTTTTTGTATCCGCTAAAACTTTTATATTCTCTTATTGCATTTTTTATCTTCTCCCAACACTTAGAAAAAATATCCTGCGCTGAAATAGGATCTTCTGCAAGCACTTCCAAGGCATTGTGAATATTATCCATGATCCCTGAAGTCACAATGGAAATCCAAGCCCTTTTGCTGAATTTTGTCCCAAAGCCAGAATACCTATTTTTTGCTGACAAAACCATAAAAGCAACATTTTTTAACTTGAGATTATTTACAACCAACCTCATAAAAATGTTGTATTGGCCGAACCGACAAGGACCAGAAGCATCAGGCATAAAAAATATTGTTCTCTCATCGCTCTGTCTTTTTTCAAGATAGAGAAGTATGCTACCTAACATAAGATTGTAAGGTAAGCATTCTTTGCAACTGGAATATTTTCTTCCTAATTGCATGCACTTCTCATCTGCAGGCTTTAAGGCAATACTCTTTACACCAAGATTACTGGTTACCTCAGCAATAGCTTGGGTGCTATATCTTCCCATATCCACATAAACCATCTTTACAAAAGGATTATCTAGAACCAATTTATTTCCGTCAGAATCAATATAGAATCTTTCATCTCCGTTTACCTCTACGCGCGCTGGCTCAAAAGGAATCGAGCATTTAGAAACTTTGGCAATCTTCTTATTTACTTTCCTGTATCCATCTACTATATCCAGAAAGGCCTCTGAGCGCGTATCAAATCCGGCATTGGCTGTGTGCTGGTCAAATTCCAAGGTGAGAAAAGGTTTATTAGCCATGTAATGCCTAAACTTGTGGATGATGAAAGAATCTGGACCGCAGCTGAAATTAGTTAGATACATACCAAACAATTGGGGATGCTTCGCAACAAAACGCGATGCCCGAAGAATTGATTGCCCCGATGGCCAATACATACCTGCCTCTTCCTCTTCATTCTCATAAGGCAAAAAGTCATAGGGTATCAAATGCACTCCCATAGAAGAAATTTTCCGCGTGATGCCCTTATTAGCTTTTAAATGGGAAGATAAACTATTGTATGGTCTTCCAAAGACAACAACGGCCATGCGCTCTTCATCCTCTTCCAGCCAATTCAAGACCTTCCTTCCTTCCATCTTCAACGAATTTTTAAAATCAATCTGCTTCTGCCATGCCTTATAAAAAGATTCTTCCAACTCAGTAAGAGTAATTCCCAATCTTAGCGCGGGAATAATCAAATCTTTAACAACATCTTCAAGGGGAGCAGAAAAATCAATGTAAGGACTGATTATTCTACCAGGGTCAAATTCCGGGAATGCTCTTGAGAGAAAATACGGCTGCGCCTGGATAAATGGACAACATTCATTGGTCTTTGTTGAGTGTAGATTGTTTTCCGTTCCTTTAATATGAGGAAGGAAAATTATGTCAGGATTCTTTTTAATCAGATTTGCCATCATCCCGTGAGACCTTTCCACAGGCCAGCAAAAAGCAGCTCCCTGCTTTCTTAATCCATCGGCATCTTCAGCATTGTCTGCCAGAATCGTTTTAAAACCAAGACCGGCAAATAGATTTGTAAAAAAGGGGAGATAGTTTAAATCCAATAAATTTCCTAGCAATCCGACAGTCCTTGAAGAATCATCTCCCATATTGGAAAATTCTTTAAAAAGCATCTTATCCTTCTTTATTGTGAGATCAAAATCAGAAGAATTAATTGCCCTCTCGCCTTTTCTGATAAGATCCCATCTCCTGCAAAAACCGCCAAAAGGAATTTTCTTCCCGTCTATCTCAAACTTCTTTATCTTACATCTGTAATCACAATCACCGAACCCAGCGCATTCAAAAGAACCTGATTCTTTTAAGCTCTTTTTCAGAAGTCTTTCAATTGTAGTGTTAATTGGCTTAAATTCGCCGTTCCTCATTTTTGACTTCAGGTTTAATGCTGCGCCTATAGCCCCCATTAATCCTGCATCTTTTGAAACAACAATCTTCTCGCCATCCTGAAGGATATTATTTAATTTTAAGACACCTGCCATAGCTAAACAAAACGCCTCATTGTAAGCTGTGCCTCCTTGGAGAGATATTGGACCAATAATTGGCCTGTTGCCAACCACGCGGTTGATATAATTGAAACAGATGGAATAACAAAGACCGGCAACAATATCTTCCTTAGAACTTTTTTCAACCAGAGCTATGTTTATATCAGCTTCAATAAAAGCAGAACACTGCTCGCCAAATTTCAAAGGAGACGAACTTTCTAAAGCAACAGGCGCAATCTCTTCTGGATTCTTTATATTGAAAGTTTCTTTTACCACCTCAGCTAAAAAAGATCCTGTGCCTGCAGAACACGCCTCATTCATAACAAAATCTACAGGAACGCCTCCTTGAAGATAAGTGTACTTGGCATCTTGCCCACCTATTTCCAAAATCGTTTTAACTCCGGGATTAAAATGTTCTGCCGCTGTTGCATGACAGATTATCTCATTCTTGACCAAGATTTGGTTCTTTGTGTCTTTTTCATAATCCGCAAGAAACACTTCAACCAAATATCGGCCAGAGCCAGTAACCACAATTCCAATAATTTCTATCTCTGCGCCTAAATTTTTCTTTATTTCCTCTAGGCCTATGAGAGTGGCTATATGCGGCTTACCTAATGTATATCCATAATAGGAAGCAACAATACTAGAATCTTCTTCTTTAACAACAACGAGTTTGGTTGTTGTAGACCCAACGTCTATGGCTAGAATATATTTGTCTCCATTGCGCGCAGAAGATCTTGGAATTTCTTTAAAATCAATATTCTTCCTGAAATTGCTGAGTGGAGGCAACTTGCTAAAAAACTCTTGCTTATTAATGACATTGAGTACGTCCTTTAAGGACTTGTTGTTTTCTTTACTAGTTAGGCTTGCGCCCCATGCCTCAAAACATACTGCATAAGGCGGAATTTCAACTTTCATGTCCATTTCTTGCAAAAATTTTGTCAAAACTTCTATCCTAGAACCGCCTCCTATTAGCCAGATACTTTTCGTTCCTATTTTTGCGGCAAGATCATAAATCCTTTTCTCTGCCACCATCTTGCATATGCCGGCAACTATTTCTCCCTCTGTGGCTTTTTTCTCGTTGCAGGCATGCGTGATGTCCGATTTGCAAAAAACCGAACACCTGCTTGAAGGAACATAAGGATTGTCAAATGATTCTTTTTCTAATGCTACCTTGGCTGCTTTTTCAACATCGTCAAAGCCGAGCCGCTTAATCTGCTGGAAAAAAAATTCTCCAGTGCCTGAACCGCATTTATTGGATACGTGCGCTTTAATTATTTTGCCTCTCCTGTCTAATTCGTACATAATTACTGTCTGACCCCCTATGCTTACCACAGCGTCAGGCAATTCATTGCCCTTTTGAAAAAGTTCATCAATCGCACATTGTACTGCTTCTGCTTCGCATAAAAATGGTTGATAATTCTCCTGCCTACCCGTAAATGCAAAACAGACATTGTTGTGAATGCCAATCTCTTCAATAAGGTCTCTAAGAACTTTTTCTGTGTTTCCTCCGTGCCTTTTTTGGAAAACTTTTGTTTCTTTGTCTACGGTTAGAACAATAATACTTATAGTGGATGCGCCAATACAAATTCCTATCTTATTCATACAGAACCTCCTATATTTTTTATTTAGTTTTTAAAGATTTCTGCTTGGATATTAGCAGAGAGA
>JBBTUP010000067.1:0-10385 GCA_038063695.1 Patescibacteria group bacterium | reverse complement strand
AATCGCCCTTGAAAAAACAGATTCCTTGGCCAATGACGGCAAGGTATTAATTTCTAATATATAAATATCTTTTGGGGTTATAATAAAATCTGATTTAGAATAATGCCTGCAGCCAAGCAATTTATGAATTTTTCTCGCTAAATCTTCTACCTCTTTCTTTGTCTGAATGCTAAAATTTGCCGGCAACATCTCTTTGGCGCTTCCTTTAAATTTTGATTCATAATCAAAAAATCCTTTTTCTTTATGGGGGATAATTTCAGCAATAGGCAAACTGTAATATTGCTCTCCCCTGAAATCATCTATGATTCCGCAGGTCACTTCTCTTCCTTTTATATATTTCTCTACCAATATAACCGGGCTATATGCAAAAGCAATCTTTATTGCGGATAGTAAATCGTTAAAATTATGAACAATATTTACGCCTATTGATGAACCGGAATTATTTGGCTTGACTGCCAACGAAGGCCCGATTTTTTTAAATATTTCCATGGCCTTTTTTTCCGGATAACCACATTTAAGCATTGCATAATGAGGCGGCACCTTAAACCCTTCTTTTGAAAGAAGACGATATGTTAACAATTTATTCGCCGCAATACTAGAAGATATTGAGCCAGAACCAGTAAACGGAATATTAAACATCTCCATCATCTGCTGAATTTTGCCGTCTTCACCATAATAGCCGCGCAGAGTGTTAAAAACCACATCAATTGAACGGGATATTTTCTCAAAATAAAAAGGTTTCTTGTCAAAATACCATTCCAAATCCTTGCTTAGAACGATATCATGGCCAATATATTCTTCCGGCAAATTAGAAAGAATATTCTCTCCAGATTTAAGAGATATAAATGATTCATTTGATGGCCCTCCTCTTATGATTCCAACTCTTATTAATGCCATATGCTTATAAATAAATATTTTTTAACCAATCAATAATCTTATCCATGATTGCCGGGTCTTCCCTAAAGATCATAGTGCCGTGCCCAGAATTTTTGAAAATCATTATTTCTTTATTTTCTGAAAATATAATATTGGATAATTTCTGAACAGTTTCTGTAGAATATTCGTCATTGTTTCCTCCGGCAACAAGAAAAATTGACTGGTCTTTTTTTAATTTCTTTGTCATTTGTTCTGTCTCAATACCTTTATAATTAAGACCGGGAGAAAGAAGGACAGATGCCTTTATGTCCGGATTTTCTGCTTGGAATTGCAGAGCCAGATTAGCGCCTATTGAAGCGCCTGATAAGGATATCTTGCCCATTGGAATATTCTTGTCAATAAAAAATTTTACCGCGCCTTCAGTATCATAAATGCTTTTCTGATGATCTTCATCAGAAAAATTTTGGAATCCTTGAGGACCTCCTCCCGATTCTCCATGGCCGCGCAAATCTATGGCTAAACATTGGAAACCAGCTATGTTTAATTTTTTTGCAAAATTATTCCAGCTGTCTTTTATTGCCGGCATCATATGAAGCAAAATAACGGCAGGAGCATCTGCTTTATCTGTCTTATAAAAATTGCCAGAGATTTTTACGCCATCAGAGGTAATCAAATTAATTTTCTTAAGCATATTTTTATTCTATCTTTCTATTATTACCATTCAATAATCTTTTAGACAGCCTAAAAACAACCCAAAAAATAATTGTCAAAATAATAATAATCTCCAGGGCATGATAAACGTAGGAAAAACCCTTTATCAATCTATTTATATCATACGAAAACCTGTATCCGAGAAAAAGATAAAGCGGGATATAAACAATGCTTGCTAGAAAATCCATCTCTATAAAAGAAGACGAGTTCATCTTTGAACTTCCTGCTATAAAAATAACAACAGGCCTAAAGCCGGACATAAATCTGCCGACGAAAACAGATTTCTTGTTGTGATTATCAAATAATTTATGCACTGTTTCCACTTTTTTTTTAGGCAGAAAAAAAGAAATGAATTTAATATTTAAAATACTTTCGCCATATTTTCTGCCCAAAAAAAATATTATGAAATCACTGATTATTATGCCTACTAAGATGACAACTGCTACGATAAAAGGATTACCGATATCTTGTTCTATACCAACTCCAGCACTCAAAACTATTATGTCCTCAGGTATGGGAAATAAGCCCACTCCTGTACCTAATAAAGCCAAAAAAGTAAAGATATAAAACATGTTTATTTACCAAATCTTCTCTGCTTGTTTCTAAATTCCTCTATGGCCTTTTCTAAATCTTTTTCAGAGAAATCCGGCCATAATTTTTGTGAAAAATATAATTCGCTGTAAACACACTGCCACGGCAAAAAATTGGATGTCCTCATCTCCCCGCTCGTGCGAATAAGAAGATCCGGGTCTGGCTGGCCGGCAGTATATAAGTAATTCCCGAATAATTCCTCGTTTATTTTATCAGGATTTATTTTGTCCTTTATTATCTTTTTAACAGCATTTAAAATTTCCACTCTCCCTCCATAACTTATGGCAAGATTAAGTATTCCCTTTTTATTGTCTTTGGTGTTTCTCGTAACTTTTTCCGCAATCTTTCTCACGTTCTTTGGCAATTTTTCTATTTCGCCTATAATGTTAAGTTTGATATTTTTTTTGCTGAATGTGGATAATTCCTTTTTCAAAAATAACGCAAGCAGCTTCATTAAATAATTTACCTCTATTTTTTCTCTTTTCCAATTTTCTGTGGAAAAAGCATAGACAGTGAGAATTTTAACTCCCATTTTATAGCAGGCCTCGGCAATTTTTTTAAAATTTTTTGAACCCGCCATGTGGCCTTCAATTGAGTTTAAATTATTTTCCTTTGCCCATCTTCTGTTACCATCCATTATGATAGCAATATGATGAGGTACTATTAATTCTTTACTCATTATTTATAAATTATATTATATATTGATTATACCTGCAAATTTTAATTACCCTACAACATATTGACAAATATTATAGATAGTGTATAATGTCTATTAAAGTAATTTAAGGAAAGTAGTTTAAAAATAAGCCATATTTTATGGCTTAAAATAAAGAAAATTTGAAATTGCTGCCTCGGGTAGCGAGAAATCCTTTCATTTGCTACCTTGAGTAGCGGAAAGGAGAAAAAAGATGATTTTCACAAAAGAAGTGGAAACGAAAGAAGAGAGATCTTTTTATTATTATACCCGAGAGAAATGGTTTGTGGGAATAAGAGGGCTGTTTGAAAAAACAAGCTTTGATACTTTTGATGTTCTTAATACAACTAAGCATTTCATTATTAAGAACAACGATAACTTTATCGGCGTATTCAGATTGATCACGGGTCAAGAATTACCGGCCTTGCATAATATTGATAATTTCCCCGCAGAAAGATGCGTCGAACTATCACGCCTCGTAATTACAGACAAATGTCCAGTATCAAGATTGGAACTGCTAAGATTTTTATATGATTTTTGCATTTCTTATAGATTCGAATATGTTGTAGGGGAAGCTCTTGACGAAGGACTTTGTGAAGCCTTCAAAAGAGTTTTCCCAAAATCAATAAGATGTTTTGGAAAATCAGAGATCAAAGACCCTGCAGTTCTTAAAAACAATTACTGTTATCCAGTAATTGTCAACATATTAAATATTGCAGAAAATCCGATATTTAAAAAACTTGGCAGATGAAAATTAAGGGTGGACTTACGTCCACCCTTTTAATATCTCAGATTAAAGGAATATTGCTCCTGTTATTGGTTTCTTCAACTCTTTCATTATTTTTTTGTATTCTTCTTTATCTTTCTTTTTCTGTGATTTTTCTTTCATCTCTTTTACTACTTTAGATGCTTTCATATTCCCTCCTTAATCCTTAATGTTCTCTAATATTCTATCTATTTATTATAATACAATATTCTAACGAATAGTAAACGAATTTTGATATATAATCATAAGAATAAAATTATGTCAAATATAAAAGATTAAGGCTTTCCGATAATTCTTGTGATCCATGATTCTATTTTCTCCGTTAAAGCATAAATCTTGGGATATCGCTTTGTATGTGTTTGCATCCATTTGCGCGTCGAGGATGAATAAATGGAAAGAAGAATAAATCCAATAATGAGAAAAAGAATCCCCTGAAAAAAAGGTAGCGCGAGGCCAAGAAAACCAAAAAGAATAAAAACAATTCCTATTATTAATACGAGTATCTTTTTAAATTTTTTTATCATGTTTTATTTTTTATCTATAGACCTTTGAATCTTTTTCTCAACAAACCAAAGAGCAATAAATATAAACAAGGTAAGAGCCGTGGCAATGATTGCCAAGGCATATAAGCCAAAACCGGTCGCCATACCAATGCCTGCAGAAACCCATAAACCTGCGGCTGTAGTAAGACCACTGATTTTTTCCTCTCTAAAAATAATAAGCCCAGCGCCTATAAAACCAATACCAACAATGACTTGAGAAGCCATCCTCAATGGATCAAAACTGAAATTCACGTATTGCAATGATACGATATTGGAAATAATAACAAACATGGCAGCTCCCATGCTGACTATAGAATATGTCCTCATGCCCGCTGTCTTGCCTGCCATTGACCTCTCAATACCCAAAGCGCCACCTAAAATAATCGCTAAAAGTAATCTTGTAAATATCTCTAAATTGGTTATTGTGAAATTTTCCATGTGATCATATTATAGTATATTGACAAACAAATATGAAGCAATGATTAATCCTCATGAAATCTTGGAAAATGCTTTTTAAAATGATAATAAATTATCCTAATAACAATCATCAAAACCACCATAAAACTTAAAAACATAAAGATCTTCCGTTCAATAAATAACTCGCTCGCGTAGACGACCCCAATGGCCACTGGCAACTGAACAAGAAATGTTATCAAGGAATATTTTAAAAAATCATATCGCAAAATGCCCAATAAATAACTCGGTATCTCATCAGGTATAACTAATCTGAAGAGCAAAATAAGATGAAATTTCATTTTATTGGAAATTAAATCTTCATAATAAGTGATTCTTTTTGGAGATATAAAATGAGACACTATCCTTCTTCCTAAATATTTTCCTATAAAATAAGCGGCTACTCCGCCTAAAAACCATCCGATTATTAGCAGTGATGATGTTATTAAATTGCCCCAGGAATTAATGGCAAAGGGCACAAAAAAGATGCTTGAGAAAAAGGAAAAAATAGTTGAAAGAGCTGCCAACAATATAAAAATGGAGATGCTTAAAAACGAATGACTACTTATAAAATAATCGGAATAGAGCAATGTCTTGCTTAAAATACCCTGTAATTTAAAAGAAAACCAAAAAAACAGAGCCAGAATTATTATTATGGCAAAGAATATTAAGTTCTTCTTATTTAAGAAATGCATAATTTAATTTTACCAGAAAAATAAAAAAGGCGCATTATTTCTGCGCCTTTAGAGGAATCTCTATTCTAAATTCTGTTAGAGGCTCTGTTCTGATACTTATATGACCGCCATGGGCCTCAATAGTAGCCATAACATTGGCAAGACCTAACCCCGTGCCATCGGCTTTCGTAGTCACAAATGGCTCAAAGATATCATTGATGTCATTCAGCATAGTCTGTTCTATCTTCTCTCCATCGTTTGAAATATTTATGGCAACAATCTGGCGGAGAGAATTTAATTTTGTTTTAACCCAAATCTTTCTGGCTTTAGCCTCTACTGCATTCTTTATCAAATCATCAATACAAATCTCCATTATATCCTTATCAATCTTCATATTTTTTCTCCATAGTATACTATCGAATTCATTGTTTATTCTCCGAATATAATTATCTCCGTTGCAATAAACTTTTCTCAATTTATTCAAAACTTGGCTGATAAAAATATTTATATTGCAATCATCGACAACTATATTCATTGACGACAAGGCAGAAAACCTTAAGACATCTTTGATTATCCTTTCCAGTCTTTCTATCTCATCAGAAATTATTTTGCCATATTCGTTAATCAGAACAGACCCTAATGGACCAGAGGAATTTTCTACACCATCACTATTCGCTTTAATTATTCGACTGGAAAAACCACCCAATACAACTAATCTATTCCTGATAGTGTGAGCTATTTTGGCTGATTGCTTTCCAAGCGAGATTAATCTTTCTTCCCTCTTTATTCTTTCATAATTTTTTCTTCTTTCATAATCTTTCCATAAAGCACCTGACACTAAATCCGCAATCTCTTTAATCTTAAAAACAATCTGGCCACGCTCTTCCTTTGAGATATGACCTATTTTGTCAAAAGCAAGTATACCTAATGGCTCTTTTCCAAAAAAAAGCGGAACAAAGAAAATCAATCCTATCCTACAATCATAAGCCATTTGCTTCATATAACTCATTTTTGGGTCAATACAAGGATTACCAATAACCACCGCCCCTTTACCTTTTGAAATAACATTCCTCAAATATTCTTCTCCTGTTTCCATATATAGTTTCTGACCTATGCCATGCCCTTCTTCTGGATAACCGGCCTTAATAACGAGTTCACCTCTCTTGTTTTGAACAATAAAACAAACTCTCTCGCAACCTGTTATCTTAGCTGATTCTTCGCAAGATATACCTAGAATATCGTGATAATTTTGGGCCAATACTAACTTTTTTGCCATATCAAACAAATTGATTCTGATATCCATTTTTATTCACCTCCTTTTAAGGTTCAATATAAAAATTCTGAAGATATAATACATTATTTTTAATATTTTATCAAGTATCGCTATTTTTTTAATAAAAAGGTTATTAAAAATATTATTGCGCTCACAAGAACAATAAGAGGCCCTGCAGGAAAACCGATTATTGAAAAAAGCGCAACACCCAAGATACAGCTTATTATCCCTATAAGCATTCCTCCATAAGAATATTCAAACATATTTCTGCTTACATTTCTTGAAGCAGATGCCGGAATAACAACCAATGCGCCTATCAGCAAAGAACCTAGAATTTTTATGCCCAGGGCAACAATAACGCCGATAATTACAAGATATATTAGATCATATTTTTTTACATTTATTTTTTGAGACAATGCCAAATCATCAGACAAAGTTGCCAAAATCATTTTAGGGAATATTTTTTTAAGGATTAAAAATATTATTATTGAAAAGAAAACAGAAATAACAACATCCGCAGCGTTTATCTTTGTTATATCGCCTATCAAAACGGTCTCCAGATCTCCGCTTGGTAATAATAAAAAAGCGATGGCAATGCTCGCTGCAAAAACAATGCCTGTTAAGGCCTCTGTATGAAGATTCGTACCTGTTTTAAAAAGCCATATCACGAATATGCCTATCATCAGCGATATGAATGCTCCTAAAATTATATTGAAATTATATACAACAGCCAAAGCAACACCAGGCAAAGCAATATGGCCGACTGCATCCCCGACCAAAGCCATTCTTTTAGTAACCATTAAAGATCCTAAATACCCTGCAACTCCGCCTATAAAAACAGATGTTATTAAACTATAAAAAAATTGGCTGTCAATCATGAGTGTGGTCATAAAATTTTATTTCTCCCTTATAAAGTTTATCTATATTCTCTGGAGAAAGCGCCTCTTTGGGATTGCCATAGCATAATGCCTTTTTATTCAAGCACAAAACATTATCCGCAAGTCTATATACAATATTCAAATCATGCGTGACAAGAATGATTGTAATATTTATACTCTTTTCTATTTTTTTAAGAAGATTATAAATTGTCTCTTCTCCTCCTATATCTATACCCGCTGTGGGTTCGTCAAAAAGCAAAACGTCAGGTTTGTCTATAAGGCTCCATGCTATCATCACCCTCTGGAACTGCCCTGCGGAAATCATGCCCAGTTCCATCTTTAATATACAGAAGTCATTAAGTCCGACCGATTCCAAGGATTCTCTTATCTTTTCCATTGACGCACTCTTGAATTTAAAAAATTCCTCCACGCTAAGCGGAATTTCTTTTGGCATAGATAATCTTTGGGGCACATAGCCTATCTTTATGTTTTCTTTCCATTTTATTTCGCCCTCATATGGAATCAGACCTAGCAACGCTTTAAGCATGATAGTCTTTCCAGCGCCATTAGGGCCTACAATCATTAAATTTTCCTTATCTTTGAGATTTAAACTCACTCCCTCAATTATCTTCTGTCCACCAAGAGAAACATTTAAATCTTTTATTTGGAGAATAAAACCTGATGAATCTTTATTCATATAATTATAAATATTATATCATTCATACCTCAATGCTTCAATTAGATAATATCACAAAACAAAAAGCATGGCATTATTTAAATCACCATGCTTATTTTAAAATATCCTAGAAGAGATAGGGATTGACAGCAAAAAAAGAGATAATGTAAAAGAGACAATAAGAAATAATCGCTACTCCATAATAAATTCTGACCTTTTTTCTCGCGCTTTCTGTTAATTGCGTCCAAGTTTTTGAATTTATATAGTTTATCAATTTCTCATTCAATGAAAGTTCTATTGCAAAAACGCAGACAGAATTTATCAAAATCTTGGCCATGGCAAAACCAAATATGCCACCCTTATCGAGAAAATACATATAATAAATATTTTTCTCTTCAATCTCTCCAATTCTCATCCCTATAAGAGTTGATAAAAGATCAAGAAAGCAAATGGATATAAGAATCTTGCAGTATCCGGACATTTTTCATACCTCCTTTTTTATTTTTAATCTGGCTTTATTGTATCATATTATCAAATTTTTTCAACATTTTTTTAAAGGCCAAATTAACACTCTAAAAATTTTTTCATTTTAATAATTGTTCAACTTCTTTTTTGTAGTCATCAATATTTGGCTGATTGAATGTATTTATATTAAAAAGATTTCCTAAAAACATTGTCTCTGTCATCTTAAACTGCATAAACTGCCCCAAGGTATAAGCGGATATCTCTGACAGAATTATTTCCACAAACGGCAATTTTTTTTTATTGTAAATTATCTTCACTCCATTATATATTGCTTCCATTGTGTCATAAATGCGAGAAGAAAAATTTTTATTGTTGCTCCATAAAAAATAAGTAAACTTATCCCTTGGTCCGCCAAGATATAATTGCGCTACTGAATGCAAGTCTGTAGAACCGATTGAAACCGTAGGAGTAATGCCCGTATTGACTTTTTTATTATTTATATCTTTTTCCTTGCCAATGCTTTCTGCTAAAAGCTGTCTATACCACTTTCCCAATGATTCAAGTTCTGTATGAAAGATGAAACTGTCAGTTATGATTTTGCCGTTTTTAAAATTTAAAAAATTTATTATTGCGGAAAGAATTGCCGTATTTTCTAAAATTTCTTCACTGATGCATCTATCCCTCGCTTCTTTCGCTCCATCTATAAATTTCTCTATATCAATGCCCGCAACGCAAAGCGGGAAAAGCCCGGCTGCGGAAAAAACTGAAAATCTTCCGCCGATTTTCTCCGGCACAGACAAAGATGAGATATTTTTATCTTGGGCATCTTTAATCAAATTAGAATTAGGATGAGAAATCACAACCACCCGCTCTTTTGCATTAGTAAATCGCTTTTCTAAGATACCCATTATAAATTCCATATTAACCATTGTCTCTAATGTCTTGCCTGATTCACTTATAATATTTATAAGTATCTCTTTTGGTTCTCTGATTTTATTTTCTAAAAACTTTTCCAAACGGCTTAAAAATTCAAAATCATTAGTGTCGGTAAAAATAATCTTCGGATAACGATCTGGTTCCAATATGTCAAAATATCCATGCAGAGCGTCATAAACCGCTTTGGCTCCAAGATTTGACCCTCCAATGCCTATCAGAATAATGTATTTCAAATCTTTGCCAACTTTTTCATCTTTTATTCTTAACACATCACGCGCCACATCTCCGTCAAACGGCAAAATTATGGAACTTTCTGGAAAATCATAACTGCTAATCTGCGCCACAGTTCGGAGATGCTCCAAATAAGGCAAAGCCCTTTCGCTTGCCTTTAAAATTTCCTCTTCATTAATCTGACATGAATTTTTATAATTGAATTTCATTGCTATTTATTATAACAATTTAAAATGTGAAAAACCACTATGCCGAAGGCAACGGCGACATTAAGAGATTCTTTTTTGCCGCGCATGGATATTTCCAAAACCTTGTCTGATTTGTCCAGAATTGACTTTGGCAGGCCTTTTACTTCGCCGCCTAAAATCAGGGCTATTTTAGATTTTTTCAGCCCATTGGCTGATCCGCCTCGGGCGGAAATTCTATAGTACGGTATTGATTTTTTGCTCTGTTCAATAGAAAAAATTTTATATTTTTCTTTTTTTAATCTTTCGAGCAATCTTAGGATTGCTCGTGGTGAGCGTGTCAAACCATCCCACTCCACATATTTTTCCGCACCCAAAGAAACTTTAGTTAATTGCTGTCTTGGTTTGTTAAAAACATCAACAGGCGCAGGCGT
>JBBTUP010000066.1:4864-6809 GCA_038063695.1 Patescibacteria group bacterium | reverse complement strand
GCAAAAGGCGGCGAGGCGGATGGCGGTGCAATAGAGGTGCAGACAACATAAGTAATCAATAATAATTATAATATGGAGAACAAGGAAAACAATAAAAAAACGGAGGGAAAAGATAAGTTCGGGCAAAAACTTTCCAATCATTGGCCAATTTTAATGTGGGCTGTTTTTTTTGACATCCTTGGGCTTATACCATTAGCGAGTGTTGTTACTAATTTTATTTTTGCAGGAGTTTTGTTTATATATTTTGGCCCCAAAAAAAAATTAGGCGGTTCAGAATTCACTAAAATCGGCATACCTGTTGCAGTGGGAAGTATATTTGACGCTTTTCTCAGTATTTTGCCTGTTAGCGTAGCGGCTGCCGTAATTAGAATAGCGCTTGATTAGATATTTTTGTATAATTTATGTATAATAATATTATGAATAATAAAGGAAAAATCGGGGCGATAATTATATTTTCTGGCTTGATTTTTGCGACTGGTTTTTTTGACGGAGTTTATGCTCAAACAGCAAATCAGGAAGGAGGAGATGTATTCAATCAACAGATGAAAGATATGATTTTTTCTATAGAACAACAGTTAAAAGCAAAAGGAGAGGATATACAGAATTTTAGTTTGCAGGACCTTGATTGGGAGGCCCTTCTTAAAAATACAATTCCATCTATACCTGACACAGAAAAGGCGGAAGAGGAAATGCGAAATAAGATGATGCAGGAATTCAGCAGTTATCTGGAAAATATGAATAATAATTATTACAAAGGCGATTTTAGTTTTAACGTTACTCCTAAAAATCCTGATCCAAATACCAATGTTAATATTAATCTAATGAGTGACAGTTTTGACATCAATCGTTCTGATATAAAATGGACAATCAATGGCAATACGAAATGGAAAGGAATCGGAGAGAAGAATTTTAATTTTTTAATGGGAAATATCGGTTCAAAGACCGTGGTTGCAATATCGGTGACTAGTCTGAAGGGAGATAGATTTTTAAAGACGATTAATTTCTATCCAGCCAATGTTGATATTTTATGGGAAGCTGAAAATTATGTGCCAGTTTCTTATAAAGGGAAAGCCTTACCCTCGCAAGAATCTCTAATTAAAGTCACGGCCATTCCAAATTTTTTGAAGGGAGGCGTAAAGATGCCTTCTTCAGAACTCTTTTATGATTGGCAGATTGATTATAAAAAACTGCCCAGTGCCTCTGGTCGCGGCAAACAATCAATGTATTTTGTCAGTTCTAAGATAGGCATAAGCAGTATTGTGAATGTTGTAATATCTGATCTTAATAATAATATCAGAGTTGAGAAAAATATTACTATAGAACCTCAAAATCCAAAAGTTGTTTTTTATAAAGAGAATCCCCTGGAAGGGAAATTATATAATCAGGCCATTGATGAGGCAAATGATGGAGATACAATTGTGGCTGAACCATATTTTTTCTCTAATAATCAGATAGATAATTTGTCTTATGAATGGCTTGCTAATAAAAAGAATAAAATTGAGTCAAATATAGATAAAAATAAGATAAAAGTACTTCTAGATTCAAATAATTCAGATTCAGTTTCTAATATTTATATTAGAATATTGAACAAAATCAACACATTTCAGTCTGCGGATAAAATATTTAGAATTAATCTAAATAGAAATTAAATGATAAAAACAAAAAACTTGAAAATATTTTTAATATCAATCGCTGTTTTTTTTGTTTCAGGGATGTTTAATTTTGTTTTTGCCGCCGGCGCTTTTAGCGGTTTTTTGGTTAAATTATATAAATTTGGTTTAAGTGCGGCGTTTTTCTTAGCCCTCCTTATGATTGTTATTAGCGGCGTTCAGTATGTCATTTCCGGCGCCTCTGTTGATAAGAAAAGTGAAGCAATGTCAAGAATTAAATCAGCTCTTTTTGGTCTTCTTCTTGCTTTATGCACATGGCTGATTTTATATACAAT
>JBBTUP010000066.1:2856-4764 GCA_038063695.1 Patescibacteria group bacterium | reverse complement strand
AGCCATAGGTTTTGTGGCATGGCTTTTTATTGGCGAGAAGACACCGGGAGAAAAAATAGAAATGGTTAGAAATTTTCTGCCTTTTGGCAGCGATGTAAACTTGCCTCCTCCTCCTTTAATCACTCAACTCCCTCCGGAGGGCAATGGCGGGAACGGGACAGAGGGTCCGATTATAAAAGGTCAAAAATTGTATCAATTGACCCAGAATGCTATTACTGGCGCCACTTTTAAAGAAAGCCAGTCGCTTTATGATTTGGACGGCAAAGTTCGGTATGTTGAAAAATCAACAGGACACATTTATGAGATTAAACCAGACGGTTCTGAACAATCTAACAGAATATCCAATACCACTATTCCCAAATCTTTTGAGGTAATATGGTCATTTGAAGCAAATAATCTTATTGTGCGTTATCTTAAAGATGAAAATAATAAAGAAGTCGTAAAAAATTTCTTACTGAATTTAACTGAACAAGGATTAGAATCAGCGACTTCTTCATCGCAAGGCACCTTCCTTCCTCCTACTATTAGAGAAATATCCTCTTCACCCTTGGAAAATAAATTTTTTTATCTAACTAAATCAGGAAACGGAGCAACGGGAGTTGCTTCGTCTTTTGAAGACAACAAACATGATCAAACCTTCTTTATACCTTTTAGTGAATTTGATGTTTTTTGGCCAAACAGAAACACGATAACTTTTTTGTCAAAACCTTCTTATATAACAGACGGGTTTTTGTATCTATTAAATTTAAAAACTAAATCCTTTGATAAAATTTTAGGTAATATCAAAGGGCTTACTTATTTATATGCGCCATCCGGAGAAAAAATAATATATAGTAAAAGCGAGGTAAAAAATTTTTCCACGTTTATTTATGATATCAAAACTGGTTTATCTGAATTGTTTAATCTTAAAACTTTGCCTGAAAAATGCGTTTGGGACAGAAAAACAACTGATGTTGTCTATTGCGCAGTGCCTAAAAATATTCCTTTTGCCAATCATCCTGACGATTGGTATCAAGGCCTTGCCAGTTTTTCTGATTCAATATGGAAAGTCAATATAACCACAGGAACAACAGAAAAAATACACGATATAGAGCCAAATGATCTGGATATTATAAATCTTTTTTTAAGTCCAAATGACGATTTCTTGTTTTTCACCAATAAAAAAGACCTCACTCTCTGGAGTTTGAAATTAAATTAATAACGGAATTAAATTAGTTTCCTTTCAAATTTACCTTTTACTTACGATCGTAGATAAATGGCATATTTTTTTATCTCTCATTCTAGTTTAAAGTGTGTTTTTAGATGTAATTCGTTATCTAAATGTTCGGCAATAATGAAACGTATAAATTTTCTCGCATTATAAAATTCTACAAGATAATCAATCTCATTCTTGCAATCGTAGGGATGTATAAAGACTGATTTTTGGAATTCATAAAAGTTGAGATTTTTTAAATGACAACGAAAAGCGTCTCTAATTTTCCTTGCATGCTCCGGAATATCAAAAAGCACAATTCTCCATTTTTTGTCCCATTGCTTTGGTTTTTTAATTTCCATTTCATCCAAATTGTAAGTCAGGGCTTTTTCTTTTCCTTTCTCGGTGAGAATTAAAGTAATTGTACCGTCCGAGTTTTCTTTTTCTTTAACAAGTTTTGATTCATATAATCCTTTTATTGCCCGTTTAAGCGCCCTTTTTTCTATGTCTTTCCATTCCTTACCAATATCTCTGATGATTTTAAACGAGGTTTTAGGGGAACTAGAAAGTCCAAGGGCTAACCCTGCCATTAAGAGCAGGATGATTTTCTTTTGCACTTCGCCGTGTCCTTTTGACATATTTTGATTATATAAACTTTAAAAACAATAATCAACCATTTATATACGATCGTGGATAAGTGGTATATTGATAGGTTG
>JBBTUP010000066.1:0-2756 GCA_038063695.1 Patescibacteria group bacterium | reverse complement strand
AAAATAGAAAGACTTAAAAAAGGAGAAGGAACTAAAATTGAACTTTAAGAAATTTTACAGAGTAATAGAAATATTACTCTTTTTTCTTTTTAAAACAACAGCGGTATCAAGAGTAGCGCTACAATATTAACCACTTTTATCATTGGGTTAATGGCTGGACCGGCCGTGTCTTTGTACGGGTCGCCGACTGTGTCTCCTGTGACTGCGGCTTGGTGGGCAAATGAGCCCTTGCCCCCATAATTTCCTTCCTCAATAAATTTTTTGGCATTGTCCCAGGCCGCTCCTCCTGACGTCATAGATATTGCCACAAAAAGCCCTGAAATAATCGTGCCTATTAAAAGTCCCCCAAGTGCTTTTGGGCCAAGCGCGACCGCTGTCATTATTGTAATAAATATAGGTAATATTGCAGGAAGCATCATCTCTTTTAACGCAGAGGCAGTGGCAATATCAACTACTTTTGCGTAATCTGGCTTGTCTATTCCTTCCATTATTTTTTTCTCCTTAAATTGTTTTCTCACTTCTTCCACAATCACTCCGGCTGCCTTGCCAACTGCTGTCATAGAAAGTGAACCGAGAATATAAGGCAATAATGCTCCAATAAAAAGTCCTGCCAAAACTATCGGATCCTGAATTTCAAAAATTATTTTTCTTCCCAGTTTTTCTATTTCAGCAATATAAGAGCCGAAAAGCACGAGAGCAGCTAAACCGGCAGAGCCGATGGCATATCCCTTTGTGATTGCTTTTGTGGTGTTGCCTACAGCATCCAAGGCATCCGTAATTTTTCTTGTTTCTTTTGGTAAGCCCGCCATTTCTGCAATACCTCCGGCATTGTCTGTAATAGGGCCAAAAGAATCAATGGCCACAATAATGCTCGTTAAAGAAAGCATGGATACAGCTGCAACGGCTATGCCGTATAATCCAGACAATTGATAGGCGCCAAGAATTCCAGCCACAATGACGATTATTGGAAAAGATGTTGATTCCATAGAAACCGCTAAGCCGGAAATAATATTTGTGCCATGGCCTGAATTAGATGCTTTGGCAATTGATTGCACGGGCCTGAATTTTTTTGAAGTGTAATATTCTGTAATAATTACAATTAAAAATGTAATTATTATGCCGATTATTTCGGAAATATAGAGATTAAGCCAATCATCAAATCCTGAAAAATATTTTGTGGCAGGAATAAAGGCAATGGTGGAAATTATTGCCGAAGCCAGAATGCCTTTATATAATCCTTTCATTATTGAGCTTTCGCTTGAATCATTTGATGAAATGCGGACAAAAACAAGGCTTATCAGAGAGGCGATTATGGCTATCCCTCCTAAAAGAAGGGGGAAGAGTAAAACTTTTTCAATTGAAGGAAAGAGCAAATAGCCCAAAAGCATGGCAGCTATTGTGGTTACAGCATATGTTTCAAAAAGGTCAGCGGCCATACCTGCGCAGTCGCCAACATTATCGCCGACATTATCTGCTATAACAGCCGGATTTCTTGGGTCGTCTTCTGGAATGCCTGCTTCTATTTTACCTACCAGATCCGCGCCCACATCAGCCGCCTTTGTATAGATTCCTCCGCCAAGACGGGAGAAAACAGAGATGAGTGATCCGCCAAGGCCTAGTCCTACAAGGGAATTAATGTCTTTTGTAAACATCCAAAAAACAGAAACAACAAAAAGAGCCAAGCCAGCTACAAGAAAGCCCGTTACAGAACCGCCCAGAAAAGATAAACGAAATGCTTTGCTCACTCCTTGTTTAGCTGATTCAGCCACACGCGAATTACTCATTACAGCTGTGAGCATGCCAAAATATCCTGCCAAGGCAGAGGCAATAGCGCCGATTAAAAATCCCAAAGATGTAGTAATATTAAAAAATATTCCAAGAAGCACGGCGATAATTACTGCCACGACAGAGACTGTCTTATATTGTCTTTTGAGATATGCCTTTGAACCGTCTTCTATGGCCTGGCTTATTTCTATCATTTTCTCGTTGCCCCTCGGTTTTTTGGCAATACTTGCTCTTATAATAAAGGCAGATATTATTGATATTAAACTTGCACCTATTGCGAAATATGTGATCATATGTTTTTACAATAAAATAATTTACTCAACACTTTCTCCCACTCCTTCACCTGTTACATCGCCTTCCTCTGTAGATTGGGCAATGGATTTGCCTTCTCTTGAGCGGATATCCAGTTTCCAGCCGGTTAATTTTGCAGCAAGGCGTACGTTTTGCCCGCCCTTGCCAATAGCCAAAGAAAGTTGATCTTCGTCCACTATTATTTCTGCCTCTTTAATTTTTGGTTTTGTTTTTACTTCAATAATTTTGGCTGGGGACAATGCATTGGCTAAGAATTCAGAAGGATCTTCTGACCATTCTATTATATCTATTTTTTCTCCCCCGAGCTCAGAAATTATTGTGCCCACTCGTATGCCACGCTGGCCAACGCATGAGCCAACAGGATCAACCCCTTCTTCGTTTGAAAAAACGGCTATCTTAGATCTTGATCCTGACTCCCTGGCTATACTTTTTATCTCCACAACTTTATTTGTGATCTCTGGGACTTCTGTTTCAAAAAGTTTTGTTATGAATCTTGGATGCGAGCGAGAGAGATAAAGATTTATGCCTTTGGGCGTTTGTTCTACAAGAAAGAGCAACGCCTTTGCTCTTTCTCCAATCCTGTATCTCTCTCCGCGAATTTGCTCGTCTCTTGGCAAGATAGCCGTTGCTCGTCCAAGGTCTATAAAAATATTATTATT
>JBBTUP010000065.1:0-1404 GCA_038063695.1 Patescibacteria group bacterium | reverse complement strand
CTGCTTTTTCTTTTGCCAGAATGGCGCGTTGCCTTGTGCCAAAGCGGTGCTGTTCGTCTATGATGACAAGGGCTAAATCATTGAATCTTATGTTTTTTTGGATAAGCGAGTGCGTGCCGATTAAAATCGGGATTTCTCCGTTTGCCACCCATTTCAACAATTGGCTTCTTGAAATATGCGTTGCCTCTCTTGGATTCACTTTTGACGGAAATTTTCTGCACTCTGAGGAGGTAATTAATCCGATTTTCGTGGTTAAGCGTAGTTGTGAAAAATAATTTATAAATGATTGAAAATGTTGCTGGGCTAAAATTTCCGTGGGCGCCATATAAGCCACCTGAAATCCGTTTTTTGTAATGGCGTAGGATGCGACTACAGCCACAGCTGTTTTACCAGAACCCACATCGCCTTCAAGCAGGCGAGACATGGGTTTTTGTTTTTTTAGGTCTTCAATAATATGATTTATTGATTTTTTTTGGGCGCTTGTTAGTTCAAACGGGAAAATTTTTATAAATTCATTTGTTTCTTTTTCGCTGATATTTACTTTAAATGAATGATGCTTGTTATGCAGAGATCTTTCTTTGAGGCGTGACAGTTGGATAAAAAATATTTCTTCAAAAGCAAAGCGCTTTCTGGCCACTTCGGCATTATCCTGATTTTTTGGAGCATGAATGAAGACAAGGGCAGAGGATAATTTGGGAAGATGATATGATTTTAAGATTTTTTCCGGTACCGGATCTCTAAGGACATCCGATGTTTTAAGTAATCCAACATCGGATGTCGGCATAATTGATCTTAGAATTTTCTGAATGGCGAATCTCAGCCATCTTGATGTTATGCCTCTGCTTTCAGGATAAATGGCCAAAATCGCAGAACCTTCTCCTAGGGCTTCATAAGAACTAATTTTTTCATAAGATGGATTGGCAATGTAGAGGCCGGATTTTCCTCTTGATATTTTTCCTGTTAAGGCGATTTTTTCTCCTATTTTCAAGATATTTGCTATATAAGGCTGGTTGAACCAAGTTGCCTTTATGGTGCCGGTGTAATCGCCGATTGTAATTTGAGAAAGCGACATTTTCCTGCGCCAGGTTTTTTCCATTTTTGTGTCAATAATCTGGCCGTAGATTGTTGTTCTGTCTCCCTCTTGCAATTCTGATATATTTTTTCTCTCTGAAAATGACTCATAGCGGGAGGGAAAATAATAAAGCAGGTCTTTTAATGTCTTAAGATTTAATTTTCCCAAGGCGCTTTTTTGCGCGCTTGAGAGCCGAAAATTGTCTTCAATTAGGGATTCCAATTTCATAGTGTATATATTTTAGCAGAAAAATAGGCATCCTGCCCGGATGCCTATTTTTTATATTTCAATATCTTTATCTTTATTTTCTTCTTCCTTTTCCTTATCTTTTA
>JBBTUP010000064.1:1740-3959 GCA_038063695.1 Patescibacteria group bacterium | reverse complement strand
TAAGAAATGTTAAAAGCTCGGCTTTTAACATTTTGGAATTAATCTTCAAGTAAATACTTCTCATCAAGTTGTAATTTTGTTCCGCTTGTTTCAATAAAATCTTTATACTCATTAGGATTAGAAAATTGTTCTGTTATAATTTGATGTTTGAAGAGTTCGTCCCATCTATTTTCTCCAATACAATCTTGATAGCTTGACCAGGGATATTTATATTCTTTATTTTTCCATTCTTTAATTTCACGAGGATTACGATGAATATAGGCAGACAGATGGAGTAATTGCTCGTTGTTTTTAATGTGGACGATTTGAAATGGACCTTGAAATAGATGACCGGATTTTTTGTATTTTGTATTAAAATATTTTGAATAGGCAGTAAGTATCCTTTGCATATATTTCGAGATCCCGTTTTCTTTCATTTCATGCGTGATAAGATGAAAATGGTTGGGCATCATGCTAAAATTTATTAATTCAACATATCTATTTTTTATTATTTTTTCTAATTTTTCCCCTGATATGTTAAAAGCCGAGCTTTTAACAAAATTAGAAACTGGACGGCTCATATTGATAAATACTAAAGGGGATTGCAGATGAAGAATAAGAAAAAGAAATCTTATCCAATCTCTTTTATCGAGGAATATATTCTGTTTATTATTGCCTCTATTATAGATATGATAGTACTCGTTAATATTTATTCTAACTTTTCTCATGATTTATATTTAATATTAACTTATAAAATGTTAAAAGCCGAGCTTTTAACAAAGTTATATGTGGATAAAGTTTTGGAAATTATATGATATTATTTAAATATATGAAAATTGCAATCAATGGATTTGGTAGAATTGGGCGTATTTTTTTTCGTCAGGCGCATAAGCACCCGGATATTGAGATTGTCGCTATAAACGACTTGACTGACAAAGAAAACCTTTTTTATTTACTAAAATATGACAGCGTCTATGGAAAATACGAGCCAACATCGGATGTTGATAAAAAAACATCCGATGTTAAATTTTTTCAAGAAAAAGACCCGGCAAAATTGCCGTGGAAGGAGATGGATATAGATGTGGTTGTGGAGTCCACAGGCGTTTTTGAATCATTTGAAAAAGCAAAAGCGCACATTGACGCTGGAGCGAAAAGAGTTATTTTGACTGCGCCCGCCTCCGCCAAGGCTACGGCGGGCAAGCCAGCAAAAGATGAGGAAGGAATTCTAGGACGAACGATTTTAATGGGAATGAATGAAGACGAGGCAAAAGATTTTAACATCACTTCAAACGCTTCTTGCACGACAAACGCGTCTTCTCCTGTCATTGCTGTAATGTCAGAAAATCCGGGCATTGAAAAAGCGATTTTAAACACAGTGCATGCCATGACCAATACGCAAACAGTGGCGGACAGCCCGGTAAAAGGAAGCGATTTCAGAAAGGGCAGGGCAGCGAATCAGAACATAATTCCTTCAACAACAGGCGCGGCAATTTCTGTGACAAAAGTTTTTAAGGAATTGGAGGGCAAGTTTGACGGCATAGCTATGAGGGTGCCGGTGATAACCGGCTCTGTTGCGGACATTACATTTTTGGCAAAAAGAAAAACTTCAGTTGAGGAGATAAATGATATTTTTAAAAAAGCGGCAGAATCAGAAAAATGGAGAGGGATTTTAAAAGTCATTGACGAACAGATTGTTTCCTCAGACATAATAGGCGAACCGTACGGCGCGATTGTGGATTTGAAATTTACAAAGGTAGTTGACGGAGATTTGGTCAAGGTTTTGTCTTGGTATGACAATGAATGGGGATATGCGGCCATGCTTATTAAACATATAGAAAAATTAAAAGAATATTTATGAAAATATTTTTAGGAACTGATCATGCTGGCTTTGAGATGAAAGAGAGTCTGAAAACTTATCTTAAAGAACTTGGCTATGAAGTGGAAGATATGGGTAATACGATTTATGACGAACAAGATGATTATCCTGATTTTATTTCGCTTGTGGCTAAAAAAGTTTCTGAGAATCCCGAGCAGAATCGCGGGATAATTTTTGGCGCGTCTGGTCAGGGTGAAGCAATGACAGCGAATAGATTTAAGGGAGTTCGGGCCGCGCTTGTTTATTCCTGCAATGAGGCCATAGTTCAACTTAGCCGTGAGCATAATAATGCCAATGTGCTTTCTTTGGGCGCAAGATTCCTTACGGATTGGGAAGTGAAGCATCTTGTTAAAATCTGGCTGGA
>JBBTUP010000064.1:0-1640 GCA_038063695.1 Patescibacteria group bacterium | reverse complement strand
TTTTTATGATTGAAATAATTCCTGCAATAAACGTGGATAGTTTTGAAGAGGCTCAACAAAAGATAAAGTTAGTTGAGCCATTTTCAAAATGGGTGCAGATAGATATTGCGGACGGCACTTATACTAAAAATACAATCTGGCATAATCCGCAGGAACTGGCCTCAATTGAGACCTCTCTTAATATAGAAGTTCACTTGATGATACTTGATATGGAAAAAAGGATAACGGATTGGCTTCTGCCCAATGTTAAAAGAATAATTTTTCATATTGAAACAGCTTATGATTCAAGTTTTGTAATTAACAGATGCAAAGATGCGGGTAAAGAAGTTGGTTTGGCTGTGTCCCCGGGCATACCATGGACAAGAATGGCTCCATTTAAAGACAAAGCGGATATTTTTCAGATTCTTGGCGTGCATCCTGGTTTGCCAGGGCAGAGAACGCTTGAGGAGACATACGATAAGATAAAAAGTTTAAAAAATTTTTGCAAATCATGTATAATAGAAGTAGACGGAGGAATGAACAAGGAAACAGCAAAAAGGGCGGTTGAGGCGGGCGCGGACAAGATAGTTGCGGCAAATGCGATATTTTCCGCATCAGGAGGACCAGCTCAGGGCTGGAAAGAATTACATGAGTCAATTACATGATGATAAAGTAAAATATTTGGAGGAAATGGCGGTTAAAATCCGCCAATCTATCATTAAGATGTTGGAAGAGGCAAAATCAGGGCATTCTGCCGGACCTTTGGGTATGGCGGATATTTTTTCCGTCCTGTATCTTTCAGACGCAGTAAAACATGACCCGAAAAATCCTGATTGGCCGGAGCGCGACAGGATAATTTTATCCAACGGCCATATTTGTCCGGTGCAGTACGCGGCAATGGCGCACGCAGGGTATTTTCCGGTTGAGGAATTGATGACTTTAAGAAAATTTGGAACTCGCTTGCAAGGTCATCCGCACAGAGAGAAACTTCCTGGCATGGAAACTTCTTCTGGCCCGCTCGGCTCAGGCCTTTCTCAAGCAGACGGCATGGCCTACGCTTTTAAAATGAATAAGACCAAGCAACAGGTTTATTGTTTGCTCGGCGACGGAGAATTAGATTGTGGTCAAGTCTGGGAGGCGGTGATGTGGGCAGGAAAAAATAAACTGGAAAATCTGACTGCCATTATAGATAGAAATAATATTCAGATTGACGGATTTACAGAAGATGTGATGCCTCTTGAGCCATTAAGAAAAAAGTTTGAGGCGTTCGGATGGCATGTTTTGGAAATTGACGGACATAATGTGTGCGATATTTACGATTCGTTTTTTGAAGCAAAAGCGATTTTTGAAAAACCGGTTTGCCTTTTGGCGCACACGATTCCGGGCAAGGGCGTTGATTTTATGGAATTTGATTTTAATTGGCACGGTGTCCCGCCAAACGCGGAGCAGGCAAAAAGGGCCCTGGAACAATTAAGAACATTAGACGGAAAAATAAAATCAGAACATGAGTAATAAAAATTCAAAATTAGGCTTCACCCCGTTAGAAGCAGATTATTTTAATAATCGCCGAAACAAAAGTTTCGGGCTTCTAACGGGGTTCACCCTCATAGAACTCATGGCCGTGATAAGCATAATCACGCTTTTTTCCAGCATTGTCTTGG
>JBBTUP010000063.1:5929-9629 GCA_038063695.1 Patescibacteria group bacterium | reverse complement strand
TTAAGATTAAAAAAATAATTCTTCTCTTTTATTTTTTGCGGAACTGTGAGATGGTCAGGGCAAGCTCCGTTTTCCAGTTCTTTTTCCGTGAGAAATTTTTCGCACCCCACACAATATAATCCCTCATAAATTCCTTCGTAAATATCACCACTGGCGTAAATTTTCTTAATAAATTCATTGACTGTTTCTTTGTGCTTTTGCGAGGTGGTGCGGATAAAATCGCTGTATTCGATATTCAACGCGGACCATGTATCAATATAACTTTTTGAAATTTCATCAACAAATTCTTGCGGGGATTTATTTTCCTCTTTGGCTTTTTCTGCAATTTTTGCGCCGTGTTCGTCCATGCCAACGGAAAAAAATACCTCTTTACCGAGAGATTTATGATAGCGAGCCAAAATATCCGCATAAATAGTGGTAAATGCATGACCTATGTGCGGTTTCCCGCTGGCGTAATAAATCGGCGTTGTTATGTAGAATTTGTTTTCCATATCATAAAATCATTTTATTACAACAAAGATTTATTTGCAAACTCGGATAAATTGTAATAAAATTAAGACAATATGACACTTAGAAAACGAAGGGTAATTTTGATTATCTGCATTATTGTATTGATTATAATTATTCCAGCAGTAATACTCTATAACTATGGCTATAGAATAAACTCAAAATTCCAGATCGTACAAACTGGGGGTCTTTATATTTGGTCTCCTGTCAGAGACGCAAAAATAATCATAGATAATAAGGAAAAAAGTTTTGGCATATTCAACAAAGATGTCCTCCTGCAAAGTCTAATGCCAAAAACATATTCAGTAGCAGTTATAAAAGAAGGATATTGGCCGTGGTTTAAAAATCTAGAGGTTAAAGAAAGATTAGTTACAGAAGCCAGATCTTTTCTTGTTCCAATAAATCCAAATGGAGAGATTATTCCACTAGAACAATCAAATGTAGACCAAAATGCCGATATTATGAAGGAATTTAAAAAAATAATCAATATTCCAAAGAAATTCAAAAATGAAGAGGAAAAAAAACTATTCTTTAGCAGATTTACAAAAGACGAGAAAGGACGACTTTGGTGGGAACCTGAAAAAAACGAAGTAAGAATAGAATGGCTGGGCAAGGAAGACACCATACCGTATTATTTTTGTCTTGAAACAGGTAAATGCAACATGGACACGGTAATTATCAATACAATATCCGCTATAAGAAATGTGGATTTTTATCCAGGCAGAAAAGATGTAATTATAATGGCTTCTCAAAATGGGGTATTTGCCGTTGAAATAGATGGCCGAGGAAACAGGAATGTACAGCCAATATACAAAGGGAAAGAGCCGTCTTTTATAACATACAAAGACATGAATCCAATTTATATTCTTGATGATAATAATCTAATAAAAATAAATCTGGAATTATAACTATGAATCCCGTTAGAAACTATATTTATAGTTTTATATTTATGATAAATAAAAGAGATAATAAATTATATGCAATAATTATAAATAATCTACGGAAATGTTTTTTAAACATTTCCTGTTTCTAACGGGATGAAAATTCTCACAGTCATTCCAATTTCTAAAGGGATTTTTAAGAATAATCTCTCGTATTTCACAATAAAAGATGTAAAACCTGGATCTATTGTAACAGTGCAAGTAAGAAAGAAAAATGTGCCAGCAGTAGTTATTTCTTCGGTTCCAGTAAAAAACTTAAAAAGCGATCTAAAAAAATCGGAATTCTCATTGAAACCTATAAAATCCATTGTTTCTGATTCGTTTTTCAGGCCGGAATTTATTGAGGCATGCCAAGTTGCGGGAGATTATTTTGTTTCACCTCCGGGCCTGATAATAAAAAATTTTATTCCTGCCAAAATTTTGGAATTAGATAATCCTTCTTCCAACAATAAAGAGGAAAAGGAAAATGGGTATTTTGAGGCATCATTGCTGCAAATGACAAAAAGAGAAAGATTGCAAAATTACAAAAGTATTATCAGGGAAGAATTTGCCAAAGGTAAATCCATATTCTTTTGCCTGCCAACGTTATCTGATATAAATAGATTTTCAAATGAACTGCAGAAAGGCATAGAGAAATATTCTTTTGTGATGCATGGCAATTTACCTAATAAAAAAGTAAAGGAAATATGGATAAAAGCATTAAAAGAAAAGCATCCTGTTTTAATAATTGCCACAAAGTCCTTTTTTTCTCTCCCAAGAAATAACATCAGTACGATAATTATAGAGAATGAGAGTTCGCCTTTTTTTAAATCTCAGACCAGGCCTTATGCTGATGCAAGAAAATTTGCAGAAATACTGGCTTCAAAAATAAAGGCAAAACTTATCTTTGGAGATTCCATGATAAGAACAGGGACATATTCCCGCTTGAATCCAACAATGACCGTCTCCAGAATTCTCTCGGAAGCCGAGCAAATAATAATTGACATGAATCAAGAATCCAGCACATGGCAAAAAACAAAAAATTTTCCCTTAATAAGCCTCAAATTGCAGAAGATAATAAAAGAAGCCCACGAAAACAAAGAAAAAATCATTCTTTTCGTAAACAGGCGCGGCTATTATCCCTATACTGTATGCAATGATTGTATGCGCACTCTTTTATGCGAAAAATGCGAGACGCCACTTGTACTACACAAAAAAGAGGACGAGAAAAATGTAAAATTTATATGCCATAAATGCCTAAAAGAAACGCTTGCGCCGGAAAAATGCCCTTATTGCCAAAGTTGGCGGCTAATGACACTAGGTATCGGCATCCAAAAAATAACGGAGGAAATCGAAAAAATTTTTCCTCATATTAAACTATTCAGGATAGACAGCGATTTGATAAAAAATCCAAAACAAGGTAACGAAACAATAAAAAATTTCTTAGGCGCGCCCGGAAGCATACTCGTAGGAACCGAGATTTTGTTTTCTTATATCAATCATTCAGTAGAAAGAGTGGCTGTTATTTCGCTTGATTCTCTTTTTACCCTACCCGATTTCCGTACAAACGAAAAAGTATTCAACACCATCTTGAAACTGAGAAATCTATCGCAAAAAACATTTCTCATACAGACGAGGATGCCAGATAAAAATTTATTCAATGACGCAATAAGAGGAAATATATCAGGATTTTACAAAAACGAATTAGATGCCAGAAAAGAATCGGGGTATCCGCCATTCAAACTGCTGATAAAAATAACAATAGAAAAAAAAAATTCCAGCGAATTAAAAAAAGATCTGGAAAAAACAGAAAAAATGCTTGAAAAGTGGAGTCCATTGGCCTATCCCGCTTTTATACCAAAAGTAAAAAATATGCACATCTGGCATCTTCTTTTAAAAATAGACCCACAAACTTGGCCCGATAAACAACAGGAACTCCGCCAAATTCTCTTCTTTCTCCAGCCGTTATGCAAAGTAGATGTTGACCCAGAAAGTTTGTTATAATGTCAATAAATTATGCTCAAGATAGTGCAAAAAGACAATAAGGTTTTAAGGCAAGTTGCCAAAGAAATTTCTCCTGAAGAAATTAGTAGCGCCAAAATTAAAAATATCATTAAAAATATGAGAGAGGCGCTTTTTGCCAGTGAGAATGGAGTGGCCTTAGCCGCGCCACAAATCGGAGAATTAATACGACTTTTTATAGTTTCTATCCCTGAAATCAATAAAGATGGCAAGAAAACAAGGCAAGATCCGCCTTTTGTTTTTATAAATCC
>JBBTUP010000063.1:1424-5829 GCA_038063695.1 Patescibacteria group bacterium | reverse complement strand
TCCTTGATATTCTTTTGCAAAATAACTACGTTCCTGAAATCATTATAACCGCTCCGGACAAGCCAAAGGGACGGAAAATGGAATTAACCCCGTCCTCTGTTAAAATCTGGGCACAAAAAAATAATATTAAAACAATTACGGATTACTCATTACTCGTTACAGATTACGATATTTTCATCGTTGCTGATTACGGAAAAATCTTACCTAAAGAAATAATAAACATGCCTAAATATGGAACATTAAATGTGCATCCCTCGCTTCTGCCGAAATTCCGCGGGCCCTCGCCAATACAATCTTTTATCTTAAATGATGATAAAAAAACAGGCGTAACAATAATCTTAATGGACGAGCAAGTAGACCATGGGCCAGTTGTTATAATCTCAAATCTCAAATCTCAAATCTCAAATCTTTCTTACAAAGAACTGGAAGAAAAATTAGCGGAAACGGGTGGAGAACTTCTTGTAAAAACAATCCCCGACTGGATAAATGGAAAAATAAAACCAGAAGAGCAAAAACATAATGAAGCCACTTTCACAAAAAAAATCACAAAAGAAGACGGGTTGATAAAACCAGACGACTCGCCAGAATTAATTATGAAGAAAGTTCTGGCTTTTACTCCATGGCCAGGCGCTTATTTTCTTGCGGAGAAAAACGGTAAACAAATGCGCATCATAATAACCGATGTGGAAATAAAAAAAAATAAACTGATAATCAAAAAAATAAAACCAGAAGGCAAAAAAGAAATGCCTCTTAATGATTTTTATAGAGAAATTATCGGAAGATATCTAAAAATGGACCAAATATAATGCCAAATAATGAATTCTGTTTATAACTTGAAGGGGGAGATTGTTCGCTAGGGGCTGATTCGCTAGGCGGAAGAGACGGAGGCATCGGGGCTATATAACCTTCTGGCGGAGGCTGATATCCTCCGGGTGGAGGCATATAACCGTCCGGGGGTCTGAATCCTTCTGGAGGCATCATAAACTCGCCTTGCTGCGGCTGTTCCTTGAATTGTTCCATCCAAGGAACGCCCGGCGGCGGTTGACCTTCCTGAAACAGTTCTCCTTGCCCGGGAAATTGCTGTTCTTCAAACTTACCTGTTGGTGGTGGAAATGGCATCATTCCTTCTGGCGGAGGCTGATATCCTCCGGGTGGAGGCATAAATCCTTGCGGAGGCTGAAATCCCTCAAAGCCAGGCGGCGGACCCATTCTCATAAATCTTTCCCTGTCCTGATCAATTACCTGCATTTGTGTCTGCATTTGGCGCATCTCCTGCATCCTCATTTCAGCTTCATCTTTCCTCATCATTCCATTTTGAGACGCAAAATTCATGCATGTTTCAAGATTTTCAGAATTTCTGCAAAATTCTTCACATTCGCTAGGACCCCTGCATCCGCCCGGTCCTCCTCTTTGCTCCAATTTTTTTACAATTCCCATTTCTCTTTCCATCATCTGAATTTCTTCCGGAGGCATCATCCCGCTTTCTTTTGCAAACCTAAAACATTCATCTCTGTTCTCATCTTTACTGCAAAAAACATCGCATTCTTGCGGTCCTTTGCAACCGCCCGGTCCTGCCATGGTCATCATTTTTCTTATTCTTTGTTCTTCCTCAGGGGGCATAAACCCGTTTTCAACGGCAAAATTCATGCATTCCTCTCCATGATTAAAATCCTCGCAATAAGCAGCACATTCCTCCATCCCTTTGCATCCGCCCGGACCTCCTCCCTTAGATTCCAAAACCTGCTTTGCCTTTGCCTCATCAATTTTCGGACCCTGCGGGCCCCTTCTTGGTCCCGGACTTTTTTGCCCATCCGGACCGCCATACATCTTTATCCTCTGAATTATAAAATCCGCTTCTTCTCTGCTGATATTTCCATCCTCAACGGCAAAATTCATGCATTCTTCAATATGCTCGGGATTTCTGCAATAATTCTCGCACTCACCATAAGAACTGCAATTGCCCGGACCTTTTCTGTTTGCCTTCTCTTTTATTTTTTCTGCCTCTTTTTTGTCAACAAATCCTTTTCCGGCCGCCCAATTCACGCAAGATACCTCATTGTCGGAATTATCGCAATATGCTTTGCATTCCTCCTGAGAAGCGCAGTTTCCCAATTCTGATATAGGATAAGTAATATCAAAAGGATTTATCGCGTTTGCAACACTAAAAATTCCACCTACTATAATCAGGCCTATTATTAAAAAAAATAAATCTTTATTCATAATTATTGAGCAAAAGGATTCTTGTAAGCATCCTTGAAAGGATTGGCGCTATCCTCAATATTTGAAAAAGGATTTGCCGCCTCCTGCGCTTTTTTTAATGCCTCTTCCTGGGCTTTTTTCTGTTCATCTAAAACCTGTTGCCTGCCGGTTAAAATTCCTTCTGTCAATCCTGTTGACTTGCCCTCTGATAAACCCGCCTTTTTGCCCTGCGAGTTGCCGTAATAATACCCCCCAAAAAGGCCTATCACTAAAGATAAAATAATACCTATAATCAATTTAACATTGTTCATATGCTTATATTATACAATTATACAAAATAAAGAGATATTAATTTAAAAAATATGTGGATAATTAATTAACAAATGGCACAAAGGCAAAACCTTTATGCTTCTCTTCTTCAAAATTTTTTTCTCCTTTTTTAATCAAAAGCCATACAGAATCCATGACTGGAGAAACTAATCTGCCGTCAATCTTCAACTGCTCCTTCCATGGTTCTGGAATTTTTTCCGACGAAGCAGCGGCTATTATCCTATCAAAAGGCGCTTCTTCCGGAAGCCCGTCTGAAGCGCTGGCACAAATAATTTTAACGATGCCTTTTTTAACTAAATCATATTTTTGTATATTTTTTTTGCCGAACTCGCAAAGTTCTGGCATTATCTCCATAGCAAAAACCTTACCGTACTCTCCAACTATATTTGCCAAAAGAGCAGTTTGCCAGCCGGAGCCTGACCCAATATCTAAAACTTTATCTCCTTCCTTTGGTTGCAATAATTCAAGCATAAAAGCCACAGTGAGCGGCTGGGATATTGTCTGACCATAACCAATGGGTAGAGGCGCATTAACATACGCCTCATCTTTATATTCCTCTAGCACAAAATCTTTCCTGTCTATTTTTTGAAATGCGTCAATAATCCGGGGCGTCTTGAGATGCCCGGAATTTATTAGATCTTTAACAAGATGAATCATTTAATTTCTATATTTAATATAATAGCGTCTTCTATGGGATGGTCGTTGGCGTTTGTTTTAAGATTTTCAATTTTATCTACGACATTTATACCTTCTATAACTTTACCGAATACCGTATGTTTGCCGTCTAGCCATGTGGCTGAATCTTTAGTCAAAATAAAAAACTGGCTGCCATTGGTATCAGGTCCGGCATTAGCCATTGCAATAACTCCTCGAATCAATTTATATTGATTGATCTCATCTTTAAAGATATATCCTGGACCGCCTGTGCCATCGTCAGACCAATTACTATCTTTGCTGTTTGGATCTCCGCCTTGTATCATAAAATCTTTTATAACACGATGGAATTTTGTCCCCTTATAAAACCCTGATTTTGACAATTTTATAAAATTATCAACCGTCACTGAAGCATCCTTGCTAAAAAGATCAAGTTTAATATCGCCAAAATTAGTTTTCATAACTACGATTTTATTTTTCATTTCAATATCACTGTAAGAATAAACAGCTATTAAATTTTCTTCAAACTTTAATGCATTAAAGTAATACCACAAAACAATACTAACGCCAATTATAAAAATTATAAATATAAGCCAATGCCTGAAATCATAACTATTGCTCATCCCGTTAGAAATAGGACGCGGACGAAATATCCCACGTTCTATAAATTACTATTGATAAATATATACTATCCATTGAATTAAATTTTATTTTATAAGCGTCCGCGATTTCTAACGGGACTCATAAAAAATTGATGTTAATTTTTTTAATAATCTCGAACCTTTTCTCACAAGAGAGATTTTCTTTTCTTTAATTTTAGTAAGTTCTTTCTTCACCTCTTCTCTGACATCATCAATGGCGGCATAAAGAGTCTCTTTTTGCGATACTGCCCTGATGCCTTTTTTGTCATGAGGAACTCTTATCTGAATCTCTGCCCTATATATTTCCCCTGTTTGATGATGCTTTGTGAATATTCCCACCTCAACCCATGCCTGAACACTGGAATCATACCCTTCTATAAATTTTCCCAGCCCGCCGATTTTATTATTTATATAATCATTGATCTCAGGAGTTAATTTTAAATTAGTGGCTTTTATGTTTATCTTCATCTCGTTAGAGATAGGAAACGTTTTAATCTATTTTTAAGATAACGTTTGCCCATGCCTGATTTTAAATATTTTTCTCTCGACCTTACATCTTCTTCATTTAAAAATGCTTCATA
>JBBTUP010000063.1:0-1324 GCA_038063695.1 Patescibacteria group bacterium | reverse complement strand
TGTACTCCCCGTATATAATCTACCTGTCTTTCTGCTTTTTATCACATAAGTATAAAACATAAGGATTAGATCTCTAACGGGATTCATATACTTAAATTATAACAGATAAACAAAAAATTAATAATTAAAAATAATCCAAAAGATTACGGCAAAAGACACAGAAATGAGCATGTGCATTATATTCTTCTTTAGAAAATTTTTATAACCACCTTTAGATTTTTGAGGAAACCTTTCAAGAAAAAAATTATTCAACCTCACTTCAATATCAGATGGATTATTTACAACTTTCAATATGCCGTCTTTGGCCACGGAAACATCTCCCCTTTCTTCTGAAACAACTATGCACAAGGCGTCAGAGCGCTCAGTAACCCCTATGGCCGCCCTATGCCGCGTGCCATATTTCTTTGACACTTGCGGATTATCTGTAAGAGGAAGATGAACAGCAAATTTTTTCAATCTGTCATTTTCTATAATGACAGCCCCGTCATGCCCGGCTGAATTTTTATCAAATATGCTTTCAAAAATCTGTTCTGATATCCTGCCATTAAGCAAAAAACCTCCTTCTGTATATCTATCTATTGATTCAAGGCCGGGAAAGACAACCAGCGCGCCCGTTCTCTTTTTCGCGAAATGAAAAACTGTTTCTGCCACAATTTTTAATATGTCTGTATGGGGCAGATTAATTTCTCTCCGCATCCCTAAAACCCCAAGGAAACCAAAAAATCTCCTCAATTCTCTCTGGAATATAATTGCCAATATAATAAAGAATATGCCAAAAAAAGACCTTAACACGCTTTCTGTGAGAGAAAAATCAAATAATATCGCCAAACCATAAAGCAATACCAGAATAATTATTCCGGCAAGAATCGGGATTGACCTCGTTTTTATAAAAAGCTTCAGGACTACATAAACAAGAAAGGCAATAATCAAAATGTCAAAAAAATCTTTCGCCTGAAAATTTAAAATCGCATTGTTTAATCTGGATAAAAAATCAATCATATTTAAGTGCTTTTATTCTACCGCAAAAATAGAAAAAGCGAAAGCCCTTCTGGAATTTTTTGAAAAATTATGGTAAAATTTAAGAATGAATAATTGCCGGATCGTCTAATGGTAGGACATCGCCCTTTGGAGGCGAGTATCTTGGTTCGAATCCAAGTCCGGCAGCAGTCTTTGACGGAACGAACTCTGAATTTTGAAACGAGAGGGTTTGCCCTGCCTTGCCAGCAGGCAGGTCGCCCAGCCCCGCCATCGGCTCTTTGTTGAATAAACTCCGAACTTTTTTCCAACAAAATCCTGATGTGGAATGAATCGTTCCGCCACTGCC
>JBBTUP010000062.1:0-2181 GCA_038063695.1 Patescibacteria group bacterium | reverse complement strand
TAAACATCGCGGGATAGAGGAGTAGTACCTCGGGAGGCTCATAACCTCCAGACGCCGGTGCAATTCCGGCTCCCGCAATAAAATTACGCAGATTTTTAAAAAGAGTAATATTAAAAAAGAGTCGAACGGGTCATAAATTTATTAATAAATTATAAAACTATGAAAAATAAAAGTTTATTTTTAATCGCGCTTTTCTTGGTATTCGGACTAGCTACGCCAATGGCAATAAATGCCGATAACAATAAGGACAAAGGAAAAAACGAGGAAGCCCTGCAAAAACAGATAGAAAAACTGCAGGAAAAAATTGCAGAATTGCAAGCAAAAATTCAAGAAATTCAATCAGGAAAATCAAATGACAATGATGAGGATGAGGATGAAAACGGAGATGAGGATAATATCACAGCCTCAACAACGAGTATAACAATAACTGCCCCGATATTTACAAAATCTCTACGTAAGGGATTAAAAGATGTCGAGACAGAAAATTTGCAGGCATTCCTGAAAGAATTCCCAGATATTTATCCTGAGGGATTGATCACTGGATACTATGGAGAATTAACTGAAAGGGCTGTCAGGAAATTTCAAAAAAAACACGGGGAGGATGACGACGGGATAATCGGTCCAAAGACAAGAAAATTGCTTAATTGGAGAATCCAAGAATTACTGACGCAAGGCGCAGGTAATTCCGGCAAAATTCCTCCTGGGCTATTGCACGCTCCGGGTATCTGGAAAAAAATCGCAACCAGCACACCTCCGGTATTGGACACTACTCCACCAGTTATATCTGACATCAATGCCACAAGCATCACAGCCACGACAACATCTATTATTTGGACAACGAGTGAAGTGGCAAACAGTTTGATAAGTTATGCAACAAGTTCTCCTATAACACCGGAAAATAAAACCGATGTTTCTGATTCAAATTATGTAACAAATCACGATATAGACCTTATGAACCTCACTGCCAGCACCACTTATTACTATATGATTACTTCCAAGGATTTAAGCAATAATACTGCCACAAGCACAGAATATTCATTTACCACGCTTCCTTAATATCCAGCTGAATATCTTTAATATTAAATCCGTTCCTTGAAAAAAAGAGCGGATTTAGTTATTATAAAGAATGTTTTAGCCAGAGTAGCTCAGTTGGTTAGAGCATGGCACTTTCACCCCGTACCAAAATGCCAGAGTAGCTCAGTTGGTTAGAGCATGGCACTCATAAAGCCAAGGTCGTGAGTTCAATTCTCACCTCTGGCACAAATAATTTGGTACGGGGCAAGTAAAGCCAAGGTCGTGAGTTCGATCCTCACCTCTGGCATCAAGAAATTATGCGGGCGTGGTGTAGCCTGGTTAACACGCCTCCCTGTCACGGAGGAGACCGCCGGTTCAAATCCGGTCGCCCGCGCAAAAGTAAAATTAGATATATTTAAACTCTTTCAAGACTTTTTCGTATTTTCCTATCACCTCTTTTGCTTCTTCCTTGGTAATCGGATAATTGCTGTCATGCACAATATGATTCCTAATCTTATGCGCTTCCCAGACATTTTGAATATTATCAAAATCACTCGGCTCTATATTTTTTAATCTCTCTCCCAGTGAATCCCCTTCATAACCTGTTTTTTTCAAAATGCTATCAATAAGCGCATCAGCCTCAATGATGGCCATCTTCCACTGCTCAGGTATATCAGAATCCATATGCCTCTTTATTTCTCTCCAGCGCGAGGAACGGTCTTCCAACGGCCCTTCTTCGGCAAAAATATCAATATATGCCTTAATCTTTTTTCTTCCAAGCAAAGATATCTTAAACAGCAAAAATACAATGCCAGCCGCAAGAATTATAGAAATAAAAATGACTATAATCTTCCATTTTGATATCAAATAACCTAAATGCAGTTTTTCCAGTAATTCCGACAAATGAGTCAGATAATAAAAAAATTTATAGAAAAAATATTCAAGATTTAGATATTTAACTTCCATAATTTTCTATTTGTTTCCCTAAATAAAATAGGATTTTCTCTTTAAACCAAGGCGCCATGAATTGTACTCCTACTGGCAATTTTTTATTTTCCCTCTCTACAAATCCCGCAGGAACAGAGATTGCAGGTATTCCGGCAATATTTGCGGAAACAGTGAAGATATCGCTCAAATACATCTGCAAAGGATCATTAGTTTTTTCTC
>JBBTUP010000061.1:0-1788 GCA_038063695.1 Patescibacteria group bacterium | reverse complement strand
CGTCTCTTGGCAAGATAGCCGTTGCTCGTCCAAGGTCTATAAAAATATTATTATTCTCTATTCTTTGCACGATGCCATTTAATATTTCGCCCTCTTTCTTTTTAAATTCTTCATATATTGATTCCCTTTCTGCTTCGCGGATACGCTGAATTATAACTTGTTTTGCTGTCTGGGCGGCGATTCTTCCATAGTCTTTTTTGCTTTCAAGCGGAAAAACAAGTTCTTCTCCTGATTTTATATTTTTTTTGATTTTTTTGGCTTCGCTTGTCATTATATGGTGTTCGGGGTTGAAACGGATTTTGTGTGGCTCCTCTTCAACATCGGGTGTTTTTCTGCTTCGCTCCTCAACACTCGGTGTTTCCGCGGATTCCTCTTCTTCTGTTTTTATCATTGATTCATCAACAACGATTTTTATCTGAGAAAAAACAGTATTTCCTGTCTCCACGTCAAAAACAGCTTTAATAATCTGGCCTTTTTTGCCGTAATCTTTTTTATAAGCAGCTGCCAGGGCATCCTGGATTGTTTCAATGATTTTCTCTTTTGGGATGCTCCTCTCTATTTCTAATTGTTCTAAGCTTGATTGTAATGCCTTTAAATCCATCCCGTTAGAAATAGGAAATGATTAAAGAATCATTTCCGTAAATTATTTTGTAATTATACATAAATTGATTGTATTATTTATATTTCATATCCCGCAAGGAATCATAAGGTCATAATTTCTAACGGGATCCATATCTTTATAAAATTAGCCCGTTTTATGGAACGGACTGTCTTTTTAATTATATTCATTGTGTAAGATATGTCAAGCCTGCTATAATAAATATAAATGGAAGCTTTTAAAAAATGCAGGAGATATGGAGTGAAAATATGGTATTGCCCGCAGTTTTTGTTTTTGTTAATGAATTTATTGATTATTGCCATTGTACTTGTTGTTTTTAATCTCTCTATAAACGTTATAGAGTCCCACATAGCGGCATTGCTTATTTTGTTTATAGCCGCAACATTTTATGTGATAGGTTATCTGATTATTTTTTCTTTTGAGAATCTTGCGGAAGCATCCCGGTCAAAATCAGAATTTATCAGCATTATCTCTCATCAACTAAGAACGCCTATATCTTCTATAAAGTGGCAATTAAGCCTTATATTAGACAAAAAATTTAATTTAAACGAAGAAAAGATAAGAAAATTTCTTGAAAGCATAAATCAAGACAATGAAAAGATGATAAATATGATTAATGATCTTTTAGAGGTTAGCAGGATAGAAGACAAATCATTAATCCTTAATTTATCGTCTTTTTCTTTAAGAGACTTGATTGAAGAGATTGTTTCTTTAAATATCAAGGTTTCTTTTCCTGACAATATACCTGATGTTTTTGCTGACAGGGTTAGGATAAAAAATGTTATAATTAACTTAATAGATAATGCTGTTCGTTATAATGTTGATGGCGGCAGAGTTTCAATAGAATTAAAAGAAATGCCGGGTTTTATCCGTTTTTTGATAAAAGATGAAGGCATAGGTATTTCAGAAGAAGATTTAAGAATGATTTTTACAAAATTTTTTCGAGGCGTTAACACCTTGCGTTATAAAACAGACGGTAGCGGTATCGGATTATATATAGCAAAAAATATTATTAATGCTTCTGGTGGAAAAATAGGTTTTGAGAGCAGGGACGGGAAGGGTTCAATTTTTTGGTTTACTCTTCCAATTACAAAGGCCGAGCAAAAAATTATTAATAATTAAAAATAATTGATTTATGAAAAAAAAGATATTAATTATTGAAGACGAAG
>JBBTUP010000060.1:0-11430 GCA_038063695.1 Patescibacteria group bacterium | reverse complement strand
GCATACGAAGCAAAGTGGAGTGACTTAATGTCATTCCATTTGCTTTGTAATATGTAGATAGTAGGAGAATCGAAAGGCGGACTGAGCAAAGCGAAGGAGCCAGGGTCGTGAGCCATATAAAACTAAGGAGCAAAGCGACTATAGTTTTAATGGACTCCTGACCGATTCTCCCATCCCGCACCACTGAGAAAATTTTAAGTTTATGATATATTTAAATAAATGAAATCTCTCAAAAAAACAATTCTTATAACAGGAGGAGCCGGCTTCATCGGCTCGCATTTATGTAAAAAATTATTAGCTGACAGTCACAAAGTGATTTGTGCTGATAATTTTTTTACCGGCAGTAAAGAAAACATTTTAAATTTATTAGATAATAAACGTTTTGAATTATTAAGGCATGACATCACTTTTCCTCTTTATGTGGAAGTAGATGAAATATATAACTTAGCATGTCCGGCCTCGCCAATCCATTACCAACTTGACCCTGTTCAAACCACAAAAACTTCAGTTCATGGAGCGATTAATATGCTCGGGCTGGCCAAAAGAACTAAAGCGAAAATTTTACAGGCCTCAACATCAGAAGTTTACGGTGATCCCGCAATTCATCCGCAAGTTGAGTCGTATTGGGGAAATGTTAATCCAATTGGAACACGTTCTTGCTATGACGAGGGCAAACGATGCGCAGAAACATTGTTTTTTGATTATTGGCGTCAATATAAATTAGATATAAGAATAGTGAGAATTTTTAATACTTATGGTCCAAATATGCTTCCTAATGACGGCCGCGTAGTTTCAAATTTTATAGTACAAGCATTGCGCGGGGAAGATATAACTATTTACGGCGACGGCAGACAGACAAGATCATTTCAATATATTGATGATTTAATTGAGGGAATGGTAAAAATGATGAATAATAATAAAAATTTTATCGGGCCTGTTAATTTGGGAAATCCGGACGAATTCAACATTAAAGAATTGGCGGAAAAGATTATAAAACTTACAGATTCAAAAAGTAAAATTGTTTACAAAGAATTGCCCTTAGACGATCCCAAACAACGACAACCAGACATTTCTCTTGCCAAAGAAAAACTTGATTGGGATCCAAAAATAAATCTAGAAGAAGGATTATTGAGGACTATTAATTATTTTAAAACCATAATATAAAAAACCGAGCATATAACTAAGTTATGTGCTCGGTTAATTTCTCTACAGAAAAATTAATTATTTCACTGCATCCTTTAATGTCTTGCTTGCCTTAAATTTTGGCACTTTTGTGGCAGCAACCTTTACAGGTTCACCAGTTCTAGGATTGCGCGCAGTCCTGGCTGCCCTATCCTTTACTATAAAAGTACCGAGCCCAGCTATTGACACTTCTTCTCCTTTCTTTAAAGAGTTAATAATAGAGTCGATTACTGTTTCAACAGTCTGTTCGGCTAAAACCTTTGTGCCGCCGAGCTTTTCGTGAACAGCGTCCACAATACCAGCTTTATTCATAAATACTTTATTTATCTTATTTTTAAATTCGACCTATTTTAGATATATATTATATTATATAACAAGCCATTTATATAGCAACCTATCTGGCATATTCAATAATTCTTGACTCTCGTATCACATTGACTTTGATCTCGCCCGGATATTTAAGTTCGCTTTCAATCCTATTGGCAATACCTCTGGCTAGATTCTTTGCCTCTAAGTCTGATATCTTGTCAGGAGTGACAAAAATCCTTATTTCACGGCCAGCTTGTATGGCATATGATTTTTCCACGCCCTCAAAGGAATTGGCTATATTTTCCAAATCTTCAATTCTTTTAAGGTAATTCTCAAGAGTATCTCTTCTTGCTCCAGGCCTTGCTCCGGATATTGCATCAGCGGTCTGAATTATTATTGATTCAATGCTTTCAAAGGGATATTCTTCATGATGAGATTGCATAGCCTTTATCACTTTTTCATTTACATTGAATTTTTGCAAAATTCTTTTCCCAATTTCCACATGAGTCCCTTGGACCTCATGGTCCATGGCTTTTCCAATGTCATGGAAGAGAGCGCCCTTTTTGGCTATCTGGACATCAGCTCTTAATTCAGAGGCGAGCATACCCGCAATATGGGCCACTTCTATTGAATGCTGTAAAACATTCTGGCCGTAACTTGTTCTGAAATATAAACGGCCTAATATTGTAAAAAGCCTTGGATCAACATCCATCACTCCTGTTTCATAAGCAGCCTCTTCTCCTTTTTGTTTTATTAATTTTTCTATCTCAGCCTTTGCTTTCTCAACCATTTCTTCTATCCTTGCTGGCTGGATGCGTCCATCAAGAATAAGATTTTCTAGGGCAATTTTGGCTATATGCCTGCGCACGGGGTCAAAACCAGACACAACTATAGAGCCTGGAGTATCATCAACAATTATTTCCACACCAGCAGCCCTTTCTAAGGCTCTTATATTTCTTCCTTCTTTACCAATAATTTTACCTTTTATATCGTCAGAGGATATGGTAACGGTAGTTGTTGTTACCTCTGAAGCAGTTGATGAGGCAAGCCTCTGAATAATGTTTATAAGGAGATTACGAGCTTTGTTATCAAGCTCTTCCTTACCGAGTAATTCTATTTTTTGTATACGACCCATAATATCTTCTTCATATTTTTTCTCTACTTCTTTCAGTAATTCATCTTTAGCCTCTGACTCTGACAATAAGGCTATTTTTTCCAATTCTGACCTTTTTTGGCTCTCTATCTGATCTATTTCCTCTTTCCTTTTTTTAAGGATATCTATATTTTTTTGTAATTTTTGGAATCCCTCCTCAAGATCCGTATGTCTTTTTTCTTCGGCTTCCTCCCTTTGGAGGATTCTTTCCTCTAGTTTTCGCACCTGCGCGAGAACGATTTTTTCTTCTTTTTTAGCCTCCTCAAGTATTGATTCAGCCTTATTAGTTGCTTCTTCTACTGATTTCTGAGCTTTTGTCTTGGCATCAAGTAAAAGTTGTTTAATTTTTAATTCGGCAGAGTTTTTCTGTTGAAGAGTTATGAGTTTGTGCAAAAGAAAACCAATTGCAATACCTCCCAAACCAGAAAGACCAGCCAAAATAAAGACTTTGGTTAGATTCATAAAAGTTGGGCACTTTGTTCGTATTTTCTAGTTTCATATTAAGTTTTCGGTTCCGAACTTATGCAAAATTAAATGATAAAAGAATAATATATAAATATTATCATATATGGTAAAATAAAGCAATTATATTATATGAAAAAATACAAACCAGTAGTTTTGGTAATTCTTGACGGGCTGGGAGTCAGTCAAGACAAAATAGGTTCACCATGGGAAACCGCCGTCCATCCGACTTTTTCAGAGATAGAAAAAAACTATCCATTTACTGTTCTTCAGGCATCCGGACTGGCAGTGGGCCTTCCTTGGGGCAAGGAAGGGAATAGCGAAGTTGGACATCTAACAATGGGCGCTGGCAGAATTATATATAATTACCTACCAAAAATAAGTGTCTCTATAGAAGATAGAACTTTTTTCAATAACGAAGCGTTTCAAAAAGCGATTGAGCATGTAAATAAAAATAATTCATCCTTGCATATAATAGGCCTTTTTTCCTCGGGAACAGTCCATGCATATTATAAACACCTCTATGCACTTCTTGACCTTATGAAACAAAAAGACTTAAAAAATGTTTTTCTTCATCTTTTTACTGACGGAAAAGATGCCTATAATAAAGAAGGTGCTAGTTTTTTTAAAAAACTAGAAGAAGATCTCAAAAAAGAATATGTTCCTATTAAAATTGCTTCTACAATAGGCAGAAAGTATGCTATGGACCGCGATGAAAATTGGGATAGAATAGAAAAAACTTATAATCTTTTCGTTCGGGGAGTTGGTAGTCAGTTCCAAACAGTATCGTCTTATATAAAAGAACAATATGAAAAGGAAATATACGACGAATCTATCGAGCCCGCCCTTGTCTCTAATTCTCCTGAAAGCAGAATAAAAGACAGTGACGCTGTAATATTTTTTAATTTCCGCGAAGACAGTGCGAGGGAATTAACACATGCTTTTATAGATGTGGATTTTAATAATTTTAATAGGGAAAAAATAAATAACCTTCTTTTTATAACCATGACCGAATATGATAAAAATATTCCAATCATTCCTGCCTTTAAATCCGCAAACATAGAAAATCCTTTAGTTAAGATAATATCTGACATTGGATTAAACCAATTACATATAGCGGAAACAGAAAAATACGCCCATATAACTTATTTTTTTAACGGAGGCAAAGAAGAGCCATTTGAAAGAGAAGAAAGAATTCTTATTCCTTCGCCTGAAGTGGAATCTTATGAACAGACACCCGAAATGTCTGCTTTAGAAACAAAAAATGCGCTATTAGAAAATATTTTAAAATATGATTTTATTGCTGTTAATTTTGCCAATGCTGATATGGTAGGCCATACAGGGAATCTAGAGGCAACAGCAAGAGCCCTGGAAACGCTCGACTCCTGCCTGAAAGAAATAATGGAAAAAGTTCTAGAAATAGACGGGGCGCTTATTGTAACTTCTGACCATGGAAATGCAGAGGAAAAAATTTATAAAATGACAGGAGAGAAAAAAAGCATGCACTCTTTAAATCCGGTGCCATTCTACCTTATATCTAAAGAAATAAAAAAATTAAAACCAGCGAATCAGGAAAAGATTGATGAATCATATAAAGACATAAAGGGCACACTGACAGACATAGCGCCAACAATTTTAGAACTGCTTGGTTTAAGAAAGCCGCCGGAAATGACCGGTGACAGCTTAATTGACAAGATAGTTTATAGTTGATAGTTTTAAAACAGACAACCTTAACAATTTATAGGAGGGATGAATGGAAAAAACAATAATTATAGTACCGGATGCAGGACCAAAGAGAGATTTTTTAATTGCAAAAATAAAAAAACTTTATCACCAAAAAGTGGGATTCAAGTGGGAAGGATGCAAGAAAGCACATCTATTTCGGTGTAGATATTGTGGACAAGAAAAACTCAGACCTAAAGAAATTTGCCCCGGAAGAATACTACGTTGGTCAACTTGGACTCCTTCTGCATTAAAACTTTTAGATGAAATACTTTCAGATGGCGATATATCTTTTGTTGATTTAAAAATATATAAAAGTCATCCAAAGCCGATGTATAAAATTAAAACTTATATAGACGATAAATATGTAAAGATTATAGGAAAATCAATTCCTGATGTTATATCTCGTTTATGGATAGAATTGAAGGCCGGTTGAATAAGCCGTGCCTTTTTATTTTGAGTTGCTGTTTTTGTTTTTTAGAACAACATCTATGATGCCGTATTTTTTTGCCTCCTCTACGTCCATAAAAAAATCCCTGTCCGTATCCTTTTCTATCTTTTCCAAAGATTGACCTGTATGCTTAGAAAGAATTTTATTTAATTTATCCTTAATTTTTAAAATATGTCTAGCTTGAATATCAATGTCAACTGCCTGACCCTCTGCTCCTCCCATAACTTGATGAATCATTATTTCTGAATTAGGGAGAGCAAATCTTTTACCTTTTTGTCCGGCAGTTAAAAGAATGGCTCCTCCAGAAGCTGCAATGCCCATGCAATATGTGGCCACATCTGCCTTAATATGATTCATGGCGTCATATATTGCCAAGGTGGCCGTTACAGAACCGCCCGGAGAATTAATGTATAAATAAATATCCTTTTTGGAATCCTGTCCTTCTAAAAATAATAACTGGGCAATAACCGTATTGGCCAAGGCGTCTGTTATCGACCCGGCTAAAAAAATAATCCGATCTTTTAAAAGGCGGGAATAAATATCATATGCCCTTTCGCCAAATTGTTCTTTTTCTATTACGGTGGGAATTAACATGATTCTAAAAGTTTAAAGATTTTTTCGTTTGATAATATGCCATAAACATAACTCTTTATTTTTTCTCTGTCAAGATTATGGCCGGATTTTTTATAGAACTTCGCCAACTTATCATTCTCGGCTTCCAGTTCTTGTTGTGAAACATTAATTTTTTCTTTTATGCTTATTTCATCAAGAATTAATCCGTATTTAACTCTTCTAATGGCGTCACTCTCCATTTCTTTTAAAATTTCTTCCTCTGTTTTTTTAAGATGATCTAGATATTTATTCCACTCTAATCCCATTTGTTCAATATTAAACTTGGCTTCGTTTAATAATTTATTTTTTTCTGATTCAATAAGAATGTTTGGGATTTCTATTTTTAATGATTCAGTAATTTTGTCCAGAATTTTTATTCGTTTCTTTTCTTTTGTTTTAATTTTTTTTTCGTTTATTAAATTTTCATGAATCACTTTTCTTAAATCGCTGATATTTTCAAAAATATTTTTACCTTCCTCGGGTTTATTAAATGTTTTCACAAAATTGTCATCTAGTTCAGGCAAAACCATCTCCCCTTTTTCGTTTTTTGTTGCGCGAGATTTTCTTAAATATTCTAAAGTATTGTCTATCTCTTTTTCTTCCACTTTTATTTCTTCTGGTATTTCCCTTGTTTCTTTTGCAATTTTTTTATAATCAGGCAGTATAATTTCAGGCATGACTGCGGTTTTAATTTTAAAACCGAGCGGATTATTCCTTGCTATTTTTGTTATAACAATTTCTGGCCTTCCAATTACCTTAAGATTGTTTTCGTCTATAATTTTTTGATAAAATTTTCTTAAAGAAAGATTGGCCATTTCTTCTAAAACAGTGCCTTCTCCAACTTTGTCAGTGAGAATTTTTTCAGGAATATTTCCAGGCCGAAAGCCGTCAATTTTAATATCTTTGGAAATATTTTTCAAAGCCTCCTGTCTAAAAGATTCAAAATCACCGTCTTGTATTTCACCAGTAATCTCAATTTCTGATTTGTCTAATTTTTTAATATCTATTTGCAAAATTAGTAATTTATTATTCTAAATAAGGTTTTATAACAACTTTTCTATCGTATCCCTCGCCGACACTTTCCGTAATAATGTCTGGGTATTCAGTAAGAATCGCGTGAATTATACGTCTTTCATAAGAAGTCATTGGTTCCATCGCAATTTCTTTTTTAAAATATCTTACTCTCTGGGCAGTCATTCTGGCTAAATTCTTCAGTTCCTCAATTTTTTTTAATTGATAATCGTTTACATCAATAGAAAAATAAAATTTTTCGTCATTTTTAAATTGCTTGTCAATAATTCTTTTTATTACATGGTTCAAGGCAATGAAATTTTGACCGTTCTCTCCTATAAGAATTCCGCTCTCTTCTGTTTTTATAACAAATTGGACAGACTCATTGTTTTCTAAAATTTCTATATCTGCTTTTATGCTCATTTTTTCCATCATTTCCTCTAGTAATGATTTAATTGTTTCTATCTGGTTGCTCATATATTTTTTGTGCCTTTTTTCTCACAATTGTTTCATGGATTATAGCAAAAACATTCATGGTTGTCCAATAAAGAGCAATGGCTGAAGAAAATTTCAGAGCTATAAAGAAAACTATGGCTGGCATAATATAGCGCATTTGTATATTCATATTTCTTGCAAAATTATCTTTCAGGGAGCTGGTGTTGATTTTATCTTTTTTAAATGGCGGGACAGAAAGTTTTATTTGGAAAAACTGCGAAACTCCAGCAAGAAAAGCTAAAACATAATTACTCTTTGACATATCTATAAGCCCTAAAAAATTCATATTAACTGTTTCTGGAGAAAAAATAAAATAATATAAATTTTCCTGACTAAAATTCATACCGATAGTAAATACTTTGTAAAGAGCAAAAATTACAGGCAGTTGTAAAACTAAAGTCAGGCATCCAGAAAAAGGATTTACCCCATGCTGCTTATAAATTTCCATGATCTTTTTTGATTGCTCCTGGTTGTTATCTTTAAACTGGCTTTTGATTTTATTTATTTCTGGCTCAATTTTTTTAATTTTTTGCTGGGTGATTATAGAACGATGAGAAAATGGAAAAAGAATAAAGCGCACAATAATGGTCAGCAAAATTACAGCAAAACCAATATCATGAAAAGGAATTATATTGATTAAAAAAACAAGCCCATTTAAAAGGGGTTTGTAAAAAATATTATTATAAACAGAAAAAAAAATATTCATTTTTTAAATTTTATTTAACAGGATCAACAATATTTTTCTGCCAAGGATGACACTTTAATATTCTTTTTATAGTTGCTATTGATCCTTTCACTGCCCCGTATTTAGATATGGCCGATATGCCATATTCTGAACAAGTTGGATAAAAAACACAAACCCGGACTTTATTGGCAAATGTTCTTTGATATATTCTTATAATAAAAATCAATGTTTTTGCCATTTTTTAATAATACAACAATTCTTTAGTTTTGTATATATTCACATTTAATCAACACGATATTAACATTATATTATAAATCCTTGATTATTAAGGATTTATAAATAGAAACAAAAACTTGATATAATACTATTTTATGGAGGAGGTGTTAAACAACGATAAATTATGGAAAGAAGCATTGGTTGAAATAGAGCTAAGTGTCTCAAGGGCAAATTTTGCAACTTGGTTTAAAAATACACATATAATAAAAAACGAAGATGGAATTGTCTATATAAATACCCCTAACACCTTTATAAAAGAATGGCTCTCTGATAAATATCATAAATCTATTATAAAAGCCCTTAGAAACATTAGCCCGACTATAAAAAATATAGAGTATTTAGTTTCTGTAACCTCAAAAAATATGGGGGTAACTAAAGAAGAGATATATAAAATCGAAGAGATCCCAACGCAAGAAGAACAACTTGGTTTTAATGAATTTTATATTGACAAAGAATCTAATCTTAATCCTAAATATAGATTTGATAATTTTATTGTTGGTTCGTTTAATGAAGTTGCGTACGCAGCATCGCTTGCTGTATCAGATAATATTAACACATTATATAATCCCCTTTTTATTTATGGGGGAGTGGGTCTTGGAAAAACTCACCTGCTTCAATCTATAGGAAATAAAATAAAAGAAACCAACCTTAAAGTAAAGGTTCAATATCTAACATCTGAAAAATTTGCCAACGAATTTATCAACTCTATTCAAAATAAAGATGTTTATATTTTTAAAGAGAAGTATAGAAAATATAATCTGTTGATAATAGACGACATTCAGTTTTTCTCTGGAAAATTAAAGATTCAGGAGGAATTTTTTCATATTTTTAATTCTTTATACGAAACAAACAGCCAAATTGTCTTTTCAGCCGATAAATCACCTAAACAAATAGAGGGATTAGAAGAGAGGCTCCGCTCGAGGTTTGAAGGCGGTATGATGGTTGATATATCAAAACCGGAATATGAATCTAGGTTAGCAATATTAAAATCAAAGGCAGAGGAAAAGAAATTCTTTCCTTCTATGGAAATTCTTGAATACGTAGCATCTGTTATACAAGACAATATCAGAGAGATGGAAGGAGCGCTTAATTCTATTATTGGACAATCAAAAATAAAAGGGAAAATTTTATCCCTTAATGAAATAAAGGAATTATTAAACAAAAACACAAAACCAGTAAAAACTATTAATGTCAACGAATTAATTAAAATAATTTCTAATTTTTATAATATTGAAGAAAGATATCTTTTTGAAAAAACAAGAAAAAAAGAGATTGTAAAACCCAGGCAAATAGCAATGTATTTACTTAGAGAGGATTTAAACGCATCATATCCTTATATAGGACAAAAATTTGGAGGTAGAGACCATACAACAGTTATTTATGCTTATGAAAAAATATCTAATGATATAAAAAAAGATATAAAATTAAAACAAGAGATTGATCAAATAAGAAAAAACATATGTGAAATAAGTTTATAAATTGTTAGTATTTTGTAAATAATAAAAATTAATATTTTTTATTAAAAGTTATTCATAAATTTATCAACATAACCATAAATTAAAAAGTAATGATTATTAAAAGAAAAATCAACTTATCAACTTATCAACACACTAATAATAAAAATTAATTAAATATATATTATTATAATTACTATGAATCCCGTTAGAAATAAGTCGTGATAACGGGAAAAATTACAAAATTAATAAAATTTCTAACGGGATGAAAATAAATTGTTTAAAAAATTATTTAAAAGAAGCAATATCATTAACAGAAAGAATTAGTGGTAAAAATATTAATTTACCAATTTTAAAGAATACTTTAATTTTTACAGATAATAATAAATTAAAATTAAGGTCAACAAATTTAGAAATTGGTATTGAAATAGATATTCCAGCAAAAATAGAAAAAAACGGAAAAGTGGCTATCCCGTCAAATATTATATATAATTTTCTCTCTTCTTTTTCTGGCGATGAAAATATTTATTTAGAATCAATAAATAATAATCTTTCTATATCAACAATAAATACATCAATTTTAATAAAAGGACAACCAACAAATGATTTTCCAAATTTACCAGTGGTAAAAAGTAAAAAATTAACCTCCTTTAAGGCCCAAGATTTATTAAATGGATTAAAATCTGTATATTATGCCGCCTCTATTTCAAATATAAAACCAGAAATATCAAGCGTTTATATTTATACAGACAAAAAAAATCAACTAACATTTATTGCAACAGACTCTTTTCGTTTGGCAGAAAAAAAACTACCATATAAATTTTTAGATTTTCCGCAAATAATAATTCCTTATAAAAATGTTTTAGAAATATTAAGAATTTTTGAAAATAAAGAAGGAAAAATAGATTTAATTTTTGACAACAATCAGATTTTATTTATACATGAAAATATAAAAATTATATCAAGGATTATTGATGGAATTTTTCCTGATTATAATCAAATAATACCAGATAAGTTTATTACTGACGTTGTGCTGGATAAAAAAAATATGATTAATATATTAAAAACAGCGAGTGTTTTTTCAAATAGATTAAATGAATTAAATATAATTATTGAGCCAAAAAATAAATTTATTACTATCCAAACATCTAATAGTGATACGGGTGAATATGTTACAAAAATGCCAGCCAATATAACAGGAGAGGAAATTAAAATGGTTTTTAACTATAAATATATTCAAGATTCCCTCCCGTTTTTTTCTTCTGAGAAAATAATCCTAAGATTTTCAGGGGAGGGCAAGCCGCTTCTTATAAGAGGAACAGATGATAATTCGTTTTTATATATTGTGATGCCAATGAATAGCGTGTAAATAAAAATTTATGGACTGGAAAATCGCCGGTGGTTTTTTGGAAAAATTTAAAAAAATAAAACCACCTAAAAAATTTTTACAGGAAGAAATATTAAAAATATTACAGGAAAAAATAAATTTCTCATTTAAACAGAAAGATATTGAAATAAAAGGAAATACTATTTTAATAAAAACAGATAATCAATCGTTAAAAAACGAAATTTTTCTTAAAAGAGAAAAAATATTAAGCGAATTAACTAAAAAAATCGG
>JBBTUP010000059.1:0-6657 GCA_038063695.1 Patescibacteria group bacterium | reverse complement strand
AACCACAGGAGATATCACAGGAGTTTCTCTTATATACCCGTAGTTATATTTTTGCCCTCAAGAGGAGTCGAACCTCTATTTTAGGATCCGCAATCCTATGTCCTGTCCGTTGAACGATGAGGGCGTTTTTAAAATTTCAGAATCCTTGAGATTATCACTGGCAGGGACTCGGAAATTTTTTCTTCTTTGATATATTTTGAAAGATATTTTTTTACTTCTTCCGGATTAACATCGTCTAATATTATCATGATTTTTGGTGTTATTGATTTTTTCAGTTCAACTAGAAGTTCTTTTTGGTGAGGTGGATTATATTCTATCCAAAAGCTTTTTATATTTTCATAAGGATATACTTGTTTGTTGTCTATTATAATCCCTTTCTCGTTTACGGAAAAATTTATCATTCTCGGTCTTTTTGCGCCGTAAAGGGCAAAGGAAAATCCGGCAATGAATATTAAAACAGCGAAAAGGAAATTCTTAAGCAATATTGAGGCGACAATAATGCCGATACAAATTATTCCCAGCACCCAATACCAGTCAGCGGTTTTTTCGTAATAATAAAATTCCGGCGCCTGCCAAGATATGGAAAAATCTCTTTCTTCAGCCATTTATATATTATATCCCGTTAGAAATTTTTTACAAAATCAATCATTAATATCGGGCCACCAGATTTCTAACGGGATTATAGTATTTTTCTTTTGATTCTCAAACTGTTGGCAACAACGCTCACGCTGGAGAAGGCCATGGCAGCAGCAGCGATTGCCGGACTAAGCAGGCCAAAAACAGCCAAGGGTATGGCAACTATGTTATAAAAGAATGCCCAGAACAAATTTTGCTTGATAGTATTGAAAGTAGTTTTGGAAATTTTTATTGCTTCCACGACTTTTTCTAAATTATTTTGTATGAGAATAATTTGCCCGGCCTCTTTGGCAATATCTGTGGCGCTACCCATGGCAATTCCTAAGTCCGCCTGCACAAGAGAGGGCGCGTCATTTATGCCGTCGCCCACAAAAACTATTTTCTCTCCCTTTTCCTGCAGTTTTTTTATCTCCTCTGATTTTTCCGAAGGCAGGACTTCTGCCAGGACATTTTCAATTCCTAATTCTTTGGCAACTGTTTCCGCGGTTTTTTTATTGTCGCCGGTTATCATGGCGGTTTTAAGCCCCATATTTTTTATTTTTTCAATTATCTGTTTTGACTCATCGCGGATTTCATCAGCAATAATAATTACAGCAACAACATCTTTATCGTGCACAACAAATAAGCGTGTTCCAACTCCGACATCATCTTGGTTTAAAATTTTATCAGCCCAAGAAACTCCAATATTATTTTCCTCAAGCAACTTTTTGTTGCCCAGCATTATTTGGTTTTTATGCTCCCTACAGACAGCTATTATTCCTTTTCCTTTTATTTCTTTTAGATTTTGCAATTCCGTTAACTTTATATTTTTTTCTTTCGCGTATTTTTCAATGGCCCTAGAAAGCGGATGCTCGGAATTTCTGGCAAGAGATGCTGCGATTTTTAAGATTTTTTCTTCCGGGAAATTATATTCCGGATTAGAGATAATTTTCTGCACCTCGGGCATTCCCTTGGTTAATGTGCCGGTTTTGTCAAAAACCGCCATTGTTATTTCTTTTGTTCTCTCAAAACTCTCTCCGCTTTTAAAAAGTATTCCTCTTTTTGCTCCAAGTCCGGTACCTACCATAATGGCGGTTGGCGTTGCTAATCCCAAAGCGCAAGGGCAGGCAATAACCAAAACTGCCACTGCGTTAATAAGGGCCCGAGAAAAAATATCGTCTGTTAGATACCAACCAACAAAAGTTGTAATAGCAATAACGATAACAATTGGGACAAATATTCCTGAAATTCTGTCTGCTAGTTTTTGGATAGGCGCCTTTGATCCCTGCGCCTCTTCCACGGTTTTTATTATCTGCGCTAAAACAGTTCCTTCTCCTGTTTGAATGACTTTTATTTTTAAAATCCCATTTTCGTTTATTGTTGCTCCAAATACTTTGGAGCCGATTTTTTTCTCTATGGGCATTGATTCTCCTGTGAGCATTGATTCGTCAACGCTGGATTCTCCCTCAATAATTTCAGCGTCAAGGGGAATTTTCTCACTAGGCCGAACAACTAAAATGTCTCCAATTCTAATTTCAGAAATTTCTTTTTCTATTTCATTGTTATTAACTAGCACTCGCGCTTTTTTCACTCCTAATTCCATTAATTTTTTCATTGCCTCGCTTGCCTGGCCAGTGCTTTTTGCCTCAAAATATTTTCCAAGCAGAATCAAAGTTATGATTATTGCTGCGGTTTCAAAGTATGCTTCTTTACTTGATAATATTGCCCAAATACTATAAAAATATGCCACTAATGTGCCCATTGATACTAAGGTATCCATATTTGCTCTGAATTTTTTTGCTTGTTTGAATGCCATTTTATGGAACCTCCAGCCAAAATAAAGCACTACGATTGTTGCCAAAAGTAAATTAATTAATTCAAATGATTCTATTTTTATAAACATCTGGAGAAGTAATGGCAAACTCAAAACCGTTGAACCAAGAAACATTCGCCAATTTTTTCTTATATCTTCTATGTCGTGTTCATGCTCGTGAGCGTGTTCTATTCCATATCCGTTATCTATTATCACTTTCTTGATCTGCTCCTCTTTAATTAAATCCGTATCATACTCAACAAATGCTTTTTTTGAAGCAAAATTTACATTGACCTTGATAATGCCTTTTGTTTTTAGCAAGGCCTTTTCATTGCTTGCCGCGCAACTGGCGCAAGTCATGCCCGATATTTTTATTGTAGTTTTCTTAGTATTCATAAATTTTTATTCCACGATGCAGTATACCTAAGTTTATTATAATATAATCCGAGGAATGAAGATTTGCAATATATCCTCTCTGGGTATATACTATATTTATATATGAATTTATATATGAAGTCTTTATTTATAATCCTATTCATCAGTAGCTTCATCGGCATTGCTGTGTTTGGTTTTGTCGGTATGCATCATGGGATGCAAGTTCACGATGGTGGTTGTATTGCGGCAACATCTCAAGGTACAGATTGTCCAAAACAGGCGAACCCCGTTGATTACGCAGTTTTTCATCTTGATGCCTTTAAGAGTTTTTCTTTGGCTTCTTTCAGAGAGAGTCCTTTAAATGTCTTTTTACTAGCGTTCGCAGCGTTGTTTTTAATTGGCTTTGGGTTCTTCCCGCGGTTTTTTTTAAGGCCGCCCCATCTAATTTTATCCCAATCTACATTCAGAGACACTTTCTTCTCGCCTCAAAAACAGGAGATAACCCATTGGCTTGCACTTCACGAAAATAGTCCGTCCACTTTCTAGGACGCCGATATAAAACCGTTTGTCCTTTGAATTCCTTAGGACAAGTCGAACGGACTTTGTAGCGTGTGTCCATTAATTCCTATAACTCAGGAATTTTTTGTATTCCTAATTGCATTAACAATATGAACAAAACAATTATCGGCATTGCCACGGCAATCTTTGTCCTCGGCGGTCTTATCTGGATTGCGCGTCCTGACTCTCAAAGCAGCACAGTGTTGTCTACTAGAAGCAACGGAACATTGATAGTAGAAGAAGGAAATAATTACGACTTCGGCACAATCTCAATGGCTGCTGGAAAAGTAAAGCATCAATTCAAAATTAAAAATACGAGCAGTGAAGCAGTAAACATCGAAAAAATGTACACTTCCTGTATGTGCACGACTGCTGTACTTATGGTTGGAAGCAAACAGTTTGGGCCTTATGGTATGCCCGGACATGGCGCTATCCCCAAAATTAATCAGAGCATTAATCCGAACGAGGAAGTAATCGTTGAAATTGTCTTTGATCCGGCGGCGCACGGCCCTGCCGGTGTCGGTCGAATTCAAAGGACAATAACAATAGAAAATAACACAGGACAGACGGTTGAACTTCAGTTTTCCGTCATGGTCACCCCTTAAACCGTATGAACAAAAAACTTTTGATTCTTATTGCCATCGGCGTTTTACTATTCGGATCAGTGATTTTTTTCAAAGCCGGCAACATAGGCACGACCGCGCTTTGGAACTTAAGTGCTGGGGGTAAGTGGTTGCTTCCTCTTGTCGGTATCGCCGCCCTGATTGATAGCATCAATCCATGCGCCTTCTCAATCCTCCTGTTAACCATTGCTTTCCTTTTGAGTATTGGGAAAATGCGATCTGGTATCCTAAAAATTGGAAGCGCATACATCCTCGGCATTTTCGCAGTCTATATTCTGATCGGCCTGGGACTTCTACACGCGCTTCATATTTTTAACACGCCACACTTTATGGCAAAGGTAGGGGCATCGCTTCTAATCGTGCTCGGCAGTATCAATCTTATTAATGAGTTTCTCCCTTCGTTTCCGATCAAACTTCGCATTCCGCAAGCGGCGCACCATAAGATGGCGGAGCTCATGAACAAAGCCTCGCTTCCGACCGCGTTTCTTTTGGGCGTACTGGTGGGTTTATGCGAGTTCCCGTGCACTGGAGGACCGTATCTTATGGTGATCGGGTTGCTTCACGATCAGGGAACTTATCTTGCCGGAGTTGGCTATCTCCTGCTCTACAATCTCATATTCATTCTGCCTCTTGTGATCATTCTACTTATTGCGAGTAACAGCGCACTTCTCGAAAAAGTTAAAGCATGGAAAAATGCTGAAACAAAGTATATGAGGATATGGGGCGGTATTGCCATGATTATTCTTGGACTCATCATATTTACTTTCTAATTTACAATCACATGAATACTAAACAACAATTCGACACCCTGCTTGAAAAGATCGAGAAAATGAAAAAATCCGGGGCCGTCGATCTTTCGACCGAAGAGGACTTAAGCCTCGCAGTTATGAATCTCATCAGCATTGAGGAGCACTTCTTTTTTACCGGAGTAAAAACTAAAAAGTTAGAGTACTTCGATCTTTTGGGCGAGGTGCGACAAATGAGAAAGGAACTACTCGCCAAGATAATGGATAAGAATGAAGGCGAGACGTGGTGTATTTCAAAGCATCTTTTGGCAACAACCATGCGTCTCATTGAAGTAGGAACAAAGCTTTACTCTGATGGCAAGCAAACAGAAGCACAAGAGATGTTTACGCGAGCATACAAAACATACTCAATGTTTTGGGCATTGCGTTTGAATCTTGTCGACACGGCCAGATTCAAAAAAATCGCGGCTAGTGAAAAGCCGTGGACATTCGAAGACATCGTAAATAAAATGGTCGATTGCTGTGATGAAAAATAAATTATAAATCTATGGAAAATGAAATAGAATATAAAGTACAAGAGAAGCCAAAAAAAATTGATGACAGACTTATAATTCCAATAAGTATTATAATTTCCGGAATTATAATTGCTGTAGCCATGATCTACAACACTAAAAATCTCATTCTTCAAACACAAACTACAAAAAATACCAGTGTGCAGGAAAGTGTTAGACAAATATCGGCTCTCGAAGAAGCCGTATTGCCCTCGGATGGTGTAGTTTTACCAGTGATATGGGGTGATCTTGGCGCAAAACTTGTTAGTGCAGGTGCAATTGATGCCGACAAATTTAAAGCCATATATGAACAACGAGGAGTTTTTACTAACGAATACAAAAATCTTCTTCTTGGGCAAAATAGCGGAAATCTCAAAATGACAAAGGATAACGCAGGCTATTTGTTAAATCTGTTTTGGGCACTTGGTCTCACCAGCAAAAATCCCGTACTAGATTCTGGCGAAATGAAAAATCCGGCGTATGGCGGAGCGCAGAATTTTGCCTCAACCGCGGGATGGACGATGGCTAAAGGAGATCCGATGAATCACTACAGCCGACACATATTTTTCGTATTGACGTCGGAGCAGCAAACCCTTGTAGATAAAGTGTCAAGAGGTATATATAGGCCGTGCTGTGGCAACTCGACAAATTTCCCGGACTGCAATCATGGCATGGCCATGCTTGGACTCCTTGAGATTATGGCCTCGCAGGGCGTGAGCGAGCGGGATATGTGGAAAACAGCTATGGCGGTAAATTCCTATTGGTTCCCAGATACCTACCTTACTATAGCGACCTATATGAAAAACAAGGGTATTGACTGGAAAGACGTGAACCCGCAGGAAATTTTAGGAATCAATTATTCTAGCGCTCAAGGATATGCGAAGATTGCTTCTCGGGTTGTCCAACCACGAGAGCAGCAGGGAGGGAGCGGGTGCGGCGTTGACACTGGAGTACCGGCAGCACCGCAACGCCAGCAGAGCGGGTGCGGTATTTAGCCATTGGTTTATCTCCAAGCCTTTATTTAACAAATAGGGGGATTAGTCGGAGTGGTTACATTTGCGGCCGCAATCATAGGTGGGTCTGACAATCTTGTATTTGGCGTTACGAAAGTAGATGCCTTGCTCTGTGCCACGATTCTTATTCTTATAGCCATCTGGGTTCAGATTGCAACGATTCACCACATGATGCTTGAGAAGCGTGGAGAAATCGTTTAACAGATTAATTCAAACATATGCAACAATCATAATAATAATAGCGACAATAAAAACGGAGGACACAAAGGTTGGATCAAGACATGACAAAAATTGCGGTACTAGTTGATGATTCTGACAAGGAATACAGCCCTGTTAGGTGGGAAGGTGCGCCAGTGGGAGGTC
>JBBTUP010000058.1:0-17824 GCA_038063695.1 Patescibacteria group bacterium | reverse complement strand
GAAACAGTGAAGATATCGCTCAAATACATCTGCAAAGGATCATTAGTTTTTTCTCCTATCTTAAACGCCGGCGTTGGAGCAACCGGAGAAATTATTGCGTCAAATTTTTCAAAGGCTTTTTTAAAATCATTTCTTATCAAAGCCCGTACTTTCTGAGCCTTGCCATAATAAGCGTCATAATATCCTGAGGAAAGAACAAATGTACCCAGCATTATCCTGCGCCTAGTTTCTTTTCCAAATCCCTGCGCGCGGGTTTCCATATAATCATCAAGCAAATTTTCTCCTTTTTTAAAAAGCCCGTACTTCACGCCATCAAACCGGGCTAAATTCGCCGAGACCTCAGCCGGCTGGATAATGTAATAACATGACAAAGAATATTCAATATGGGGCAATTCTGTTTCTTTAATATCGTGGCCGAGTCTTAAAAGAATTTTTGCAGTATCGTCAACAATTTTATCTATATCTTTATCCACGCCATTTTTGTCGTATTTCAAAATCCCAATTTTAAGGACACTCGGTGTCTCACCGCTATTAGACACCGAGTGTCCATTTACTGAGGTCGAATCAAATTTATCTTTTCCTTTTATCACATTAAAAACAATCTCTGTGTCTTCAACTGTTTTTGTTATCGGGCCGATTTGGTCAAATGATGATGCCATAGCTATTAATCCGCTTCTTGAAACAGATCCGAAAGTCGGTTTGAGCCCCACAACTCCGCAAAAACTTGCTGGCTGTCTTATTGAGCCTCCAGTATCCGAACCTAAGGCCGCCAATGCGCCGTCCATTGCCACAGATATTGCTGAACCACCGGAAGATCCACCTGCCACTCTTTCTTTATCATAGATATTTTTTGTAGAACCGAACGCGGAATTTTCCGTAGAACTTCCCATGGCAAATTCGTCCATATTTGTCCTGCCTAAAAATATAGCTCCACTATTGCGCAATTTCTTAATCACTGAGGCGTCATAAGTTGCATGATAGTTCTCAAGTATTTTTGAACCAGCCGAAGCGATTTTACCTTTTATTAAAATATTGTCTTTTATGGCAAAAGGAATGCCAAACAACGGCCTATCAAAACCTTTCTCGTTGTCAATTTTTTTTGCATTTTCCAGCGCATCTTCAAAAACTTCCAAATACGCATTTATATCTTTATTCTTTTTACTTATATTATCCAGACAGGCGGAAACCATTTCGCTTGCAGATATCTCGCGCCTTTTTATCATCTCCTGCGCTTTTTTTATTGAGAAATTTTTTACATCAATCATTATTCCAAAATACGCTTTACTTTTATAAAATTTTTCTCTATTGAAGGCGCTTCTTTTAATAAATCTTTAGAAAACTCGCCTGCTTTATGCGGATTCTCGTCCTCCCTCATAACATTTTCAAATTCAATCGTTTTACCGGCCTCTTTCTCGTCTATATCTTTAATATCAGTTTCCTTCAATTTTGAGACATAATTTAAAATATCTTCAAATTCCTTTTGAAGACTCTTTTTTTCTTTAGAATCCAATTTTATTCTGGCCAAAAGCGCCAACTTATCTATATCTATTTCCATATCCTAATTCTGCCTGAAAATTAAAGTGAAAGCAATTCTTTTACGATTCTACTCACCGCAGCGCCGTCGGCTTTGCCTTTTGTCTCTAACTTTAAAGCGCCCATTACCTTACCCATATCCTGCTGACCTGAAGCGTTTAATCTGTCTATTGTTTTTTTAGCCAAGCTTCTTATTTCCTCTTCTGACATCTGTTCCGGCATATATGCTGACAAAATTTCCGCCTCTTTTTTTTCTTTTTCCGCCAACTCCTTTCTGCCGCCTTTTTCATATAGTTCGATCGCATCTTTTCTTTTCTTTGTTTCTCTGGATATAACTTCTATAATTTCTTCATCGCTTAATTGACTTTTTTGCTCTATATCATCTGCACCGTTACTTTTAGATAATTTTGTTCTTTTCGCAATCTCCGCATTTTTTATTTCTGACTGGAGCATTCTTAAAACGCCGACTTTCTCATTTTCTCTGGTCTTCATCGCCTCTTTTATATCTGATTGTATTTTTTCTTTTAAACTCATAAGTATATTATAACATTTTTAAAAACTCCTAAAAGTGCGACACTCGGTGTCTAACATTTCATTTGCTGGCTTTTTGAAAATTTTAGCCATCTTTCTAATTCTTTTTTCGCTATTTTTTTCCTGATAATCATAAATTAACAATAACACTTGTTTAATCATTTTATCAAATTTAGAAATTTTTTCTCATCAATAATTTTTACCCCTAAACGCTTCGCTTTCTCATATTTTGAACCCGGGTCATCGCCAGCAACCACAAAATCTGTATTCTTTGAAACAGTCTCAATAACATCACCGCCCAGTATTCTTATTCTTCCCCTTGCTTTATCACGCGACATTGCGCTAAGCATGCCAGTCAAGACGAATTTTTTGCCAGTAAGTTTGCCGTCTTTAATTATTTTTACTTTTTTTATTTTCACTCTCTGTAAAATCTTTTTTAAAAATTTTTTATTATAATCATCCCTGAACCAATCATAAATACTTTTTGCCACAATGCCTCCAATATTGGAAATTGATTCCAATTCCTCCAAAGACGCTTTTTCTATCTTCTCTATGGAGCCAAACTTCTCTGCTAGATCTCTGGCTGTTTCTTCTCCCACATTGAGTATGCCGAGAGATATAATAAACCTATCCAAACTTATTTCTCTGCGAATATTTATCGCGTTAATCAAATTCTCCGCTGATTTCTCTCCAAATCTCTCCAAAGGAATTAAATCTCCTTCTTTTAAATCAAAGATATCAGCTGCATCCTGTATTAATCCGTTATCCATAAACGCATTTACAATTTTAGGGCCAAGTCCTTCAATGTCAAAAGCTTTTTTTGACGCAAAATAATAAAGCGCTCTTCTGTGCCTGACCGCGCATTTATTGTTTGAACATCGTATTAAGGGGCTGTCCGCATCCCTTTTTATGACACTTCTGCAAATTGGACATTTATCTGGCATCTTAAAAACTCTTTCTTTCCCGATACGCAAATCTTTCACAACTCCTATGACATCCGGTATAACGTCTCCTGCCTTCTGAATTATCACGGTATCGCCAATTCTCACGCCTAATCTTTTTATCTCATCTTCATTATGGAGCGTGGCGCGAGACACAATAGATCCAGCAACAAGAACCGGCCTGAGGTGAGCCACTGGAGTTAAAACTCCTGTTCTGCCCACCTGCACTTGTATATCTTCCACAATCGTCGTGGCTTGCTCTGCCGCAAACTTAAAAGCAATGGCAAATCTCGGTGACTTTCCTGTATATCCTAGTAGTTCTTGAAATTTTCTTTCGTTTAATTTCACAACAATACCGTCAATCCCATATTCTTGCTTATCTTTTTTCTTTTCCCATTCTTTCCAAAAAGAAATAATTTCGTCAATGTTTTTACAAAGTTTAAAATGCTGGTTAACTTTAAAACCGAATTCTTTCAATAATTCCAGTTCCTCAAATTGAGTTTGGGGCAACGTAACACCGAGTGTTTTTTTATCAACACTCGGTGTTAAAAACGTTAAATCATAAATAAAACTGTCTAATTTTCTTGAGGCAGCGATCTTCGGGTCAAGTTGACGAATGCTTCCTGCAGCGGCATTTCTAGGATTAGCAAACAAAATTTCTTTTTTCTTTTTTCTTTCATTATTTATTCTTTCAAATTCTTTCTTGCTCATCCAAATCTCTCCTTCCACCACTACATCTACATCTTTTCCCAATCTTAAGGGCACGCTTTCTATAATTCTGACATTTTGCGTTACATCTTCTCCCACTACTCCGTCTCCGCGCGTGGCAGCTGTCTTTAAAATTCCTTTCTCATAAGTAAGCGCTATTTTAAAACCGTCTATCTTAATCTCGCAGGTGTATTCCACTTGGAAGCCTTGCTTCCACTTGGAAGCAAGGCTTCCAAGTTCTTTCACAAGCATTCTTTTGACCCGCTCGTCAAAATCTCTTATCTCCTCCTCGCTAAAAGCATCGTCAAACGACCATTGCCTGACTTTATGCCTGACTTTTATAAATTCGTCCAAGGGTTTTCCGCCGATTCTTTGAGTCGGGGAATCAAGAGTTAAAAATTCCGGAAATTTTTTTTCCAGCTGGGCCAATTCATACTTTAGAGAATCTAGGGCAGCGTCTGAAATTTCCGGCTTATCAAGCACATGATAAAGATAACGATGACGGTTTATCGCCTTTTTTAATTTTTCAATCCTTTGCCTTTCTTTAGTCATCAGAAATTAAATTGAGGTTGATTTTAACACTCTTTCTTCTCTGTTTGGATAATCTAAATTAGATCCGCATAAATTACTAAAATTGGAGTCGTCCGTATTTATACCCACATCATAGCCATAAGATTCAATTATGGTATTTATTGCGCCAGTTAAAATAACCTCTTCTTTTTTAACAGAAATCTTCACACAACGATTATCGTTAAAAGATAAATCAAAAATCAATGAGTAAGAGTAATTAGTGCCGTCATCAATTAAACCAGAATAATACCAAGTATCATTAATATTTTCGCCCAAACAAGGAGCAGGTACTGAATTTGGAAGAATCCCGACATAATTTGCTTCCACATCAGACGGGGCTAAAAAGATTTTTCCTGTTATATCCCAATATGAAGCGCATTCCATACCAGAATCCGCGGCATAAAAAGCCTTGTTTGATTTCTGATTAAAAACAGAAAAAGAAAATTCCTTAAGGAATATATCTGAAACACCAATAGACACCATCAGGGAAACACCTATTAGAATTATTGCAATAACTAAAGCAATACCTTTTTCTTGTTTTTCCTTTTTTCTCTTGATTAAATCCATAAGTTTAAGAATCAATTTCTCTTTGCGTCACCGTTGTCTGCAGATTTAATTGGACATTGGCGCCTTGTTTTACTGTTGCCTCAGCCTGAATAATAATTGTAACCATTGGCTGGATGGAATCATTCAAAGAATTTCCTGTAACTTTAAATTTCAAATTATTTATTTTTACCTCTAGCGGGGTAAATGCTATCCAATCTGATGCTTGAATTGATTGAAGTTTGGGCATAACTGCGATCTCAATTCTATTATTATTAATCCGATAAGCTGCTGTATTTTCGCCAGAATTAGAAGCAGGGGTGAAATGGAAAAAAGATGGTGAGCATGGCCCTTGAAATGATGAAATACAATATTCTGTTCCTGTCCTTATCTCTCTGGACATTATTTCCATCACAAAATCAAGGCTGTCATAAGCAGTCCTAATCGCATCCGCCCTTTTTTGCATATCCAGAATATTTACAAAACCGGCCAATGCTATGGTTATTGCCACAGAAAATACACCCAAAGCCACTATCATTTCCGCCAATGTAAAACCTTTTTTCATTATGGTATAATCTTATAATTAAAAATATGTTCTGTTAAAATAAAACTTTTGGCTGTCCCTTTATGTTGCCATAACATTGTCACTGTAACTATTGCTTCAATATTTGATTGTATTTCATTAATATTAATTTTACGCGTAAAAATAGTATTAGGAAAACTATTATCGTGGCTATATTTACCAGTTAAACTATCATAAGTTAAAATACATTGATTCATAGAACCGCATGGTTTTATATCGCCCACAACATTATCATAAACATCAACCCCAATGTCAGCACCTATTGTTAAAGGATTTTTTAACCACTTATTCTCATAAGCCTGGTCATCTCTTACTTTTCTTACATATTCTATTGCCTCTTGAGCCAAGTATCTAGCAATAATTTTATTCTTTGCCTCTGTAACTACGTTAAAACTATTTGCAATCAGCGCCATTGTGCTTGAAATGGTTATTACAAGCAAGGACAAAGCAACCATAACTTCTAGAAGAGAGAATCCTGTTTTTTTTGATATTTTATTCATTAATTTAATAAACCTCAACATGACCCGTTGTTTTGTTGACCTTTATGGTTTTTTTCAAGCTGCTATTTGACGTTGATTGCACTTCTATTTCCACATAATCATAAAGATTAGTGCCATTATCGCTTATAAAAGCGTTCACATAAGGCCGGGAGTAAAAAATGCTTACTTCATTATTGCTGCAAGAGCCACCACCGCATTTCAAACTGGAAATTTTGTTTGTTGTCGTAATTTGGATGGCTGACCCAACTTCTTCGCCTACATTATAAATTCTATTATCAGAAGAAGTGAGGTCAAGAAATATTTGGTATTGTTTTGGACTAGTTGTATTAAAATAAACCCCGTATCCCTTTATCTCATTTATACCAAAATTTTCATGTTGCTTTGTGCCCAAACTATACACCTGCGCCGTGCGGATATCTGACACAATGTTTGCCACCTCTCTGCTTAAAGACATCTTATCTCTGAAATTCGGGTAATTGAAAATAATCACGGAAGAAATAATGACAAAAATTACAATTGTCACCATTAATTCTATCAGTGAAAAACCTCCTGTGATAGTTTTGTTTTTTAATTTATCCAAAATAGTGGTATATATTTTATTATATATCTGCCGTATAGAAAGGCAATCAAAGTTCCTAGCGCCATAAACGGACCAAGGGCAATTTTACTTTTCATATTTATTTTGTTTTTATAAAAAATCATAAGAAAAATACTCACGATTGTGCCTATCCAAAAAGACAGGAGTATTGCCAAGATTCCTTTCTGCAAACCCAGGAACCACCCAATACCCAAGGCCAGTTTTGCGTCCCCTAAACCCATCCACTTACCCTTAGAAAACAGCCAGAAAGAACCAAAGAAAGCAAAAAGAGCAAGGCCAACAATAAAATCAGAAATCCGAAATCCGAAATCCGAAACAAAAAATAAACTAGTAAACGCCAAAACATCAAAAAGATAAACAAAAGGATTGGGAATTATTTGATGACGCATATCATAAACAGTGATTATTATCAAAAGAGAAAAAACAACGAAGTAATAGCCAATAGCCAGTATCCCATAGCCAATTATTGTCTTAGTAATTAGGAAAAATAAAAATCCTGTTGTTATTTCAACTAACGGATATTGCCAGGATATTTTTGAACCACATTTATTGCATTTGCCCTTTTGAATTATAAAACTGATTATTGGTATTAATTCATACCATTCCAGTTCTTTCCCGCAGGTAAAACATTTTGACTTGCCATTGACTATAGGAAAACCAGTATTGTACCGCAAAATCACCACATTTAAAAAACTGCCCATAACAGCACCGAGAACAAAAACAAAGATATAAATCAAAAATCCCATTAAATTTATTCTACTAGTAAGTATTAAAATGTTGGACACCGAGTGTCGCATGTTTTATAATTAAAGGATGAGAAAAATTAATATAATACCAGATGAATATTACCATATTTATAACAGGGGAAATAATAAACAGAATATCTTTATGGAAGAAAAAGACTGGCTGAGATTTCTTTTTCTTATTCTTTATTTTCAATCTCCTGTAACCTTTTATAACATAAATGTTGGACACCGAGTGTCGCATGTTTCTGTTTCTAAAAAGACTTTGGAAAAAATTTTAAGCAACCGAACAGTAGAACTGATATCTTTTGCTAATATGCCGAATCATTTTCATATAATTGTAAAAGAAATATCAAATAACGGGATTTCAAGATATATGCAAAGAATCCTCAATTCTTACACAAAATATTTCAATACAAAATATAAAAAATCGGGACACTTGTTTCAAGGGCCATTCCAAATAAAACACATAGAAAGCAATGAGCAATTACTTCATCTTTCTGCTTATATCCATCGCAACCCAAGAGAGATAAAAGAATGGAAAAATAAAGAACATTTATATCCTTGGTCAAGTTTTCAGGATTATATAAATAAAAATAGATGGGGAGAATTATTAAAAACAAGTATTATTTTGGATCAATTCTCAAACAATAATGAATACAAAGATTTTATAGAAACAAGCGGTGTAAAATCTGATTTAGAAGAAATATTACTACTTGACTAAAATGTTGAACACCGAGTGTCGCACTTTTTAGAGAAACAAAAACCCGGGCGCGCGCCCGGGTTTTTGAGAAAAATAAAAACTAACTAAAATTACTTACAAGCAGTAGAAAGAAATCCTCTATCACCAGCCAGCGGGGTAACCGACTTAGAAGCACCTGTACTATCCACACACCAAGAATTAGTGGCGACAGTTTTTAAGGGCGTTGAAATAGCCCAAGCACCAGTAGTAGATACGCAACTTGCTTGCACTATACCACCACCATTACTTGCATTACCAGCAGCAGTTATCTGTTGCGTAATAACTGGATCCGCAAAAAGAGTACCTACTGTCGCAGCACAAGCAGCAACCGCAAAAGCTGTTCCGTAACTACTATTAGTATCATAGTATATTTCTGCTTGCGCCCTTATATTAGCCAAGTCTGCCTTAATAGCAGTATCAGAAGCTTTATTCCTTGCCGTATTCAATGACGCCAAAACAATGGAAGCCAAAATACCGATAATGGCAATGACCACCAATAACTCAATTAAAGTAAAACCTTTTTTGTTTTTAAACATATTTATTTAATTTAATTATTAATCGACCTAATATTTATAATCTTATTCGACCTGAATGATATAAGTTAATTATATAATAATTGGCAAAAACTTAATAAAAATAATGTGGATAAGTTTATCCCCCGAAACTTGAGGACATATTGTAAATCGGGCCAATAACAGCCATAAGCAAAAAGCCCACGCCCACTCCCAAAACCAAGATCATTATGGGCTCTATCAAGCTCACTAGGTTTTCCAAAGTACTGGAAACCTCTTTCCTGTAAAAGACGGATGTTGTCTTTAGAATAAAGCCCAATTTGCCTGATTCCTCGCCTATTTTTGTCATCTGCGTGACAAGAGCGGGAATTTCTTTATATTTGGAAAAGGCTTCTGATATGGAACTGCCGGATTTTACCGCCTCTGCGGAATCATTTAATATTCTTTTATAAATCTCGTTGCCAACGACATTGGCGGTAATTTCAAGGGACCTGACCACGGGAACGCCACTGGAAAACAAAGTCTGTATGCTTTCAGATATCCTTGATATAAAAATTTTCCTGAAAATCCCGCCGATGATGGGAAGAGATATCTGGACACGCGCAAAGACCTGCTTGCCTGCATCTGTCCGACTATACTGCCACAAAAGAACAATACCGCCACTGAGCGCTATAAGAATATAAACCCCATAATTAAGCAAAAACGTGCTGAACCCAAGGATGATTTTTGTATATATGGGAAGTTCTGTGCCTGACTCCTCCAAAATACTTTTGAGATTAGGTATTACAACTACGAGCATCAATACCATAACTCCTAAAAAAGCGCTGAGTACAAAAGCCGGATAAAATAGGGCGTTTCTTGCTTTGGATTTTAATTCATAAGAATGCTCCAAATAATCCGCCAGATAAATAAAAATCTCGCTCAACTTGCCTGACTCCTCTCCGGCATGAACCATATTCACATAAAAACTGGAAAAAATTTTAGGATACTTGCCCATTGCCTGAGAAAGCGAGGTGCCACCTTGTATGTCCTCAATTATGCCATCCATAGTTTCTTTAAGCAGACGACTCTCTGACTGCACAGCAATCAACTTAAAAGAATCAAGAATAGGTACTTTTGATTCAAATAAAGTAGATAACTGTCTGGAAAGAAGAGTAATATCCCGAAAATTAACGCTTTCAAAAAATTTTATTCTTCTTTTAAAAATCGACGTCGCTTTTTCAATTGGTTTTACAAAAACTACAATAAGATTTCTCCTCTGAATGGAATTTATGGCAATTTCAATACTTGCGGCTTCAATGCTACCTGACTTCTTTTCACCCTCTGGAGTTAATGCTTCATATTTAAATAACATAATTTTAAAGCAATCCTTCCAATCCCTTTGGATTAAGAGAAAAGGAAAATGCATTATCCACAGTTATCTCGCCATCTCTAACAAGATTGGCTAGAGAACGATTCAAATTCACCATTCCCAATTCAAGTCCTGTTTCAATAACTAGATCAATTTCATGGGTCCTGTTTTCACGGATGAGATTTCTCACAGCGGCATTGTTTATAAGGATTTCATAGGCAGGCACCAAACCTCCCGATATTCTTGGTATCAGCCTTTGAGAAAATATGCCTAAAAGCGCGTTGGCAAGCTGAACCCTTATTTGATTCTGTTGGTCATGAGGAAAAGAATCTATTATTCTATCTATTGATTGGGCGGCGTTGTTAGTATGCAAAGAGGAAAAAACAAGATGACCTGTTTCGGCCGCTGTCACTGCTGTAGATATTGTTTCAACATCTCTCATCTCTCCTATCATGGCCACATTTATATCCTGTCTGAACATTGAACGCAGGGCTGTTTTGAAATCATTCGTGTCAGACCTTACTTCTCTTTGATCCACTATTGATTTATCCTGTATAAAAAGATATTCAACTGGATCCTCAATTGTGACAATATGCTCTGACCTATTGTGGTTAATATAATCAATTATTGAAGCTAGAGTAGTGGATTTTCCGTGGCCAATAGGACCGACCGCAAGGAAAAAACCTTGCTCTTTGTCTGCAAAATCTTTAAGGATGTCCGGCAAATTAAGGTCTTTGAAAGTTTTTATCTTCACGGGTATAAGCCGCAAGGAGGCACTCAGAAATCCGCGCTGGAAAAAAGCATTTACCCTGAATCTTATTTTATTCTCAAACATATATGAAAAATCCAATTCTCTTTTTTCTGACAGTTCTTTTATTTTATTTTCATCAAGCATGGCAAAAATCAGCCCTTCCGTATCTTGAGGCGTTAAAATCGGCTTTTTAATAAGCGGTACCAAGGACCCCGAAACTCTGAAAGTCGGATGACGCCCTACGGTTATATGCAAATCTGAGGCGTCTTCTTTCACAACCATCATCACTAATTCTGCCAATTCTTTTTTGTAATCCATAATTTATTTCCTGTTATTTTTTTTGTTTAAGCAATAAATCAATTTTTTGCACAATCTCTGACGGAGTAAAATACGCCTTGACAACATAATCACTAGCCCCCAATTCCATTCCTTTTTTTATATCTTCTTTTTGTCCTAAATTCGTAAGAATAACTATCTTTGTATTCTTTAATAAATTCTCTTTCTTGATTCTCTGCAAAAATTCAAAACCATCCATGTTAGGCATTATAACATCTAAAAGAATTATATCGGGATTTAACCCCTCTCGTATCTTATCCAAAGCATCCTGCCCGCCGAAAGAAATTTCCACAGAAAAACCGGATTCCCTGAATTTTACGGCGTACATATCCAGCAAAAATTCGTCGTCGTCTACTATAAATATTGATTTTTTTATTTCTTCCTGATCCATATATTTAAATTATATAACATCTATCTCCTCAATGCTAATCTCCCCATCTAATAATTTTATCAGGGCATCTTCTTTCATTGTAAGCATTCCTTGTCGACGCGCTTCATCAAAAATGTTCGCTTCTATAGGATTAGAAACTATTAGTCTCTCCATCTCTTTTGAATTAGAAAATATTTCATATACTCCCACTCGACCCCTAAATCCTTGCGGACATGAGGGTGTAGGCAAACCTTGATAAATATGTTCTGGTATTTTTAAATTTTTCTTTACTTCTTGGGGGATATCCATAAATAACCTATGGATTTTTTCTTTCAATTTCCCTGTTACAGGTATCTCTTTTTTAGAATCTGCGCAAAATCTCCTTACTAATCTTTGTCCGATAGCCAAAAGGAAAGTCGGAGCAATCAAATAAGGATCAACGCCCATATCCATCAAACGAGTTAGCACGCCGGTTGAAGTATTGGTGTGCAATGTGGAAAAAACCAGATGGCCAGTCAACGCTGCCTGAATAGCCAGAGCGGCAGTTTCCTTGTCCCTAATCTCGCCGACCATTATCATATCAGGATCTTGGCGTAGTATGGAACGCAGTCCGTTTGCAAAATCATAACCTATTTCCGGCCTGACTTGGGACTGATTTATCCCTTCAATATTATATTCTATAGGATCTTCAAGGCTGACAATATTTTTCTTTTCTCTGTCCAATTCCTGCAACATTGCATATAATGTAGTGCTTTTTCCAGAACCAGTAGGGCCTGTAATAAGAATCAAGCCATAAGGTTTTTTTATTGCTTCCCTTATGATATCTATATCTCTCTTTGACATGCCTAATTCATTGAAAGTTTTAATTCCTTTTTCTTTATCAAGGACTCGAATTGCGATTTTTTCCCCAAAGAATGTTGGGAGAGAGGAAACACGAAAATCAATTTCCCTGTTTTCAATAACTGCTTCAAAACGTCCATCCTGAGGCATACGCTTCTCGTCTAATTTCATATTTGTCAATATCTTGATTCTTGAAACAATAGCTTCATGGACACTTAGCGGCAAAAAGAGACTCGTATATAATATACCATCTACCCTAAATCTTATTCTCAATTTTTCCCGCAAGGGTTCAATATGAAGATCAGAAGCACCTCCGGCAACAGCATGCTTCAACATAACAGCCACTATTTTGGTAACCGGAGTTTCTTCTATAAATTTTTCCTCAAGATTCAATTGCGGAGCTTTTTCCTTGATAACTTTATCCAATTCAGTCTCAAGTTCGCCCAGCACCCTTGTTACTTCACCGCTCAAGCCTTCATATCCCTTGTAAGAATTATTTAAATCTTCTTGAGAAATAAGAGAAATCTTAAAGGGTAAATTGAGGCGCGATGATATAAATTGCAAAGCTTCTTTTGCCTCAATATCATCAGGATTAACCATCCCAATCTCAAGAACTCCATCCTCAAGATTCAAAGGAATAAACTTATAATGCCTGGATGCCTCTTCTGGTATTTTTTTAAGCACTTCGTAAGGAATTTTCTTCCCTTTTATACTTTTTGCTTCTATTCCCATGGCCTCAGCCTTGGCTTTAACAATATCATCCTCTGAAACACCATAGGCTTTTAGCAAGTCGTCAATAGGAATAAATTCCTCAGTTGCCTGCCTTGAGATTTCTTCTAATTTATCCTTAGTGAGGATATTTTTTTTTAATAAAATATCGGTAAAATTCATTATATTTTTTATCTGCCGGTAGTAGTTGCGTAAGATCCTACCGGTAGAAAAGGGTTCATCCGTCCAACTGGCTCAGGAATCAATTCTCGTGAAAAATCTGACAAACTCTTTAAAACATTGTCATTGAAAAAATCTATATTTATTTCTATCTTCTTAATCCGTTCTAGCATGCTTATAATATTTGATTCTTCTCCTGGTTTTTGAGAAGTCTGAGTTTCATTTTTATTCTCATCTGATGTTTTATTTTTTGAAGAATATTGCCAATAACCAAAAACTACCATTAATACAAGGATTACTGCGATTGTTATTTTGAAACTTTTGTTCATATTAATTCTATTTCCAAAAAGTTACGGCCTTCACATTAAAATTATATAAATTCATCTTATCTGTTGACGTCAAATTTAAACTTTTTATATCCATAAGACGCAAACTTTTTTCCATATCCTCTAAAAACAGAAGGAACGTTTCGTATGAACTTTCTACCGAAAAATCCAAAGAGGCAGTATTTATATCATTAGAACTTGCTCCTGAAGACCCCTTGGCATCTATGCTTTTAATCGACAAACCGCGCCTGTTTATAATATCTGTCATATCTATTATAAGTCTTATATTCTCAACCTTAGAAGGAAGCAGTTTATTCAGTTTATCAAGATTTTCTTTTGAGATTGACTTGAGATTCGCAACTTTTTCATCCCTAATTGATTTTATCTCTCTATCGCGTTCAAGTATGTAATTGTATTCGTCTTTCTTTTTATTTAATTCATCTACATTCTCTAAATAATGGTTTGTCCATACAAAAAAAATGGCTACTGCTGTTGCTATAAAGACTAAAGAAATTATTATTCGTGACATATATTACTTATTATTAATTTTATTTGAATAAAGAATCAAAGATGGGTTTACCTGAATATCAACACTAAATTTTACATTGCCCTTATCGGTTAACGACAAATTGGAAAAAACAAAATTCCTTATATCTTTATTCTTTGCATAACTATCTGACTGGTTAGCAAGCGAAGAATAACTATTCGCCTCGCCCTCCATTTTAATGCTAACATTTTCGCCAGATTCAGAATAAGAAAAATTTGAAAACCTTATGCTTTCTAATGTTGTGCTTTCTAAAAGCTTGAAGAGCGGTACCAACGATTTATGATTATAGATAATTTTTTTTGCGTTCTTTATCTTTTCGGCCATATCCTCTAAATTATTCATAGTTTCCTCGTCTACAGTAAGCTGCGCTCTATCAACTGATTTTTTTAATTCTTCAACTTCTTTATTTATTTTGTTTTTATAAAAGTAAAAACCTCCAGCAACTAAAGCAGAAACTATTGCTAAAACTATTGAAATAATAATAATTAAAGAAGGCCCTCTCTCTTTGTAGAAAGGCGCAGAAATAGCTTTTTTGGGAATAAACGTTAAATCTCTCTCAAACATATTTTAATTTTAAAGCTCCCTAATAGCTAATCCTAATGATATAGCAAAACTTGCTCCAACTTCTTTCAATACGTCATTCAAAAAAATCGGGTATTCAACTTTCGCAAAAGGATTAGCAAGACTAACCTCAATATTAAACCTCTTAACAGAAAAATCGGTCAATCCTTTCAATAATGAACCTCCTCCTATCATTATAACCCTACTTACGGCTCTATTGTATTTTTTTTGATAATCTTTTATAATCCTGTTTATTTCTGCTAAAACATAATCCAATTCAGGCTCCAGGATACTAAATAATTCTTTATACTCAGGCATTGATGATAATCCTATCTCCCTTTTAATTTCTTCCGCCCTAGAGAAGTCAATCCCGAACGATTTTGAAATCATCATTGTCAAGTTTTGTGACCCTTTGTTTATTGAATGGGAAAGACGTATAATGCCATAATCTACAATAACAATTTTTGTAGATAAGGCGCCAAAATCTATAACGACTACCGGCTGGTTAGTCCTTCCGGCACATGCGCGTATCATGCTAAAAATTTCTATCTCAAATGACACAATTTCAATTCTAGCCTTGGAAAAAATCTCCTTGTAACTATTCACCGTATCCTTATGTATTGCCACCAGAAGAATTCTTTTACTGTTTTTCTTTTCTTTTTCATCTTTTTCTTTTTCAATCATTTCTTTCTCTTCAAGACTCTTTGGTATCATCCACCAATCAAGCAATACTTCTGACATAGCCACAGGCACATAACGCCTTGCCTCCAATTTAACAATTTCATCTAGTTTTCCTTCCGGTACATCCGGCAAATCCATAACCGTGACAAAACTTGACCTTAAAGGAATTGAAACGGAAGCCGTTCTGGATTTTGCATTTGATTCTTTAATTATATCATTCAGCGCTTCTACTATTTTGTCTTCAGGCAATCGAACCGCCTGGCCAACATTCATATTTCCATATTGGCTAAGGGAAATTTCTCCGTAAGTATCCAAAATACCTCTTTCTTTTTCCTTTTTAAGCTGCACTAATTTAATGGATGAACTTCCAATATCAATCCCCAAAACATTGTCTTTTGCTTTGAAAAGATCAAAACCTTTAAACATTTCTTTAATCTGTATTGCCATAACATATATTATAACATATTATAACATAAATATATTATTCTATGATGGAATCATTTATCCACAGATTGCTTAATTTTCTTTTGCCTCAAAAATGTTTAGGTTGTAACAAAAAACAAGTTATTTTATGCAGAGAATGCCTTAAAACATTGCCATTGCCAGATTCTGAAGGGCCAAGAAATATTTTTGCGGCAGCGCATTACGATTACGAAATAACAAGAAGAGCCGTCTGGCTTTTGAAATACAGAGGTATTAAACAACTTGCAGAACCCTTGGCCGAACTAATTAACACTCGGTGTTTTTCCGTTAAACACCGAGTGTTTTATTTTGATAAATCAGAATGGATTATTATTCCCATTCCCCTTTCCTCAAAAAGACTGAGGGAAAGAGGATATAATCAAGCAGAATTAATCGCAAAACATCTATTAGACAAGATAAAGACATCCGATGTTGAAATAAAAAACATCGGATGTCTGACTGATGTCCTTTATAAAAAATTCCACACAGAATCGCAAGTTAATGTAAAAGACCGCGAAAAAAGATTAAAAAACCTGAAGGGATCTTTTGGTATAAAAAATCCAGAACTTATAAAAAATAAAAATATAATTCTTATTGATGATGTCTCCACAACCGGCGCCACAATAAGCGAAGCGGAAAAAACTTTGCTTAAAGCCGGTGCAAAAAAAATTATAGCTATGGTTGTGGCAAAAGGGTAATCATGATAGAATCAGATTCAGAAAACCAAGAAAGGAGGTGTTTATGAGGAGAAGAAAAAGAAGTAGATTATTCTTCCATAACACGCTTTCGCATTGTTGCGGAAGCGGGAAACGAAGAAGGCCTGGCGCTCAAGCGCCAGGCCTTAATTATTTAGCTTGATATGCAATTGTAAATAGGTATTTTTTGATATATTATTGCGATATGGAGAGGTGGCTGAGCGGTTTATAGCAGCACCCTGCTAAGGTGTTAGAGGGGAAACTCTCTCGAGGGTTCGAATCCCTCCCTCTCCGAATTGACAATTTTGATGCCAACCGGTATCAAAATTGGCGATTGAGATAGATGGGATTCGAACGGAGTGCTAAATGCACTCCGAGGGATTTTCCAAAAGAAAATCGAATCCCTCCCTCTCCGCCAAGTTTCAGAATTCGGATTTTGGGCGAAAAGGAAAAGGATTTATCAATGAAGGGCAAAAGAAATTTTTTCAATAACTTTTTCATGGTCGAGAAAAAGATAATAAATTTATAAAATTTTTGGATAAATAAATCTATGAATCAAAAAGGTTACGTGAATATAATACTTGTTGTTTTGGTTGTTATTCTTGCCGGAGTAGTGGGATATTTAACTTTGGTCAAGAAGTCAGCACAACCCACTGAAATTCCAACTCCAAGCCCAATACCTACGTCCTCAGCGACTCCGTCTCTTTCGGGAGACCGAAAAAGTATTGTCGCAGATGGTAAGGTTTTGTTGGTCATTGATGATGATACAATTTTTAATTTCTTTAAGGCCGAGAGAGGGCTATGCGATGGGTATAATCTAACCAGCACACCGGACCGCAAAATGTTCTGTGAAAATAAAGCAATATTCAAAAGCAAAACAAGGTTTACATCAATTGTTTCGTCGCTGGATAAAATAAAAGTAGGTTTTACCATTGAGAGTGATACACTAACTCCTGATAAAGTTGTCGGCATTTTTTATCCTTCTCGCGCGACAAATAAAATTCATTTTCTTACCAATTATTATCTCGGGAATGAATTTATAAGTTTTTCTCCGAGCGGTACCAACTTTGTTTTTCAAGGCGGTTGCTTTGAAGCTATGTGTGGACTCTATATAAAAAATTCAGAAACACTTGCCAATAAGGCTAGTTTGAGTGACTCAGAATTTGCAGACGCTAGAACCAAAAATGTTACATTCGTAAGGTGGGTGTCGGACAACGAGGTAGAGTATAAACTTGGTACAGAATTAAAACGAGCATCATTTTAATTATTCCTTTTAAGCCGCCAAAGAAAAACTTGAAATTGTTAATGTTCGCGGCGGAGCCGCACGGATTTTTTGCCCTTCCGACCCGAGCCCGCCGCAGGCGGGCGAGGACAGAATTCCGTTCGAGCTATTTTCAATATACACCGCCAATTTTCAGAATTCGGATTTTGGGCGAAAACGAAAAAGATTTATCAATAAGGGCAAAAGAGATTTTTTCATAAGGTCAATATTATTAATTTAGTTTAAATAAT
>JBBTUP010000057.1:2434-6147 GCA_038063695.1 Patescibacteria group bacterium | reverse complement strand
CTTAACAAAAGTATCAAAAGAAATATTTTTTGTGTATTTTTCTATCTTTTTAACAGATATTTCAATGTCTTTTATATAAAGATCGGCTTTTCTTTTCATACATAAGTGAGGTCTCTTAAAATTTCTCTTTTAATAATTGGTTTGATTGCTCTCCTTGTCACCAAATCAACTTTTCTCCCTAAAATCCTGCTCAAATATCTTTCCAAACTGATAAACTTAAAAAATCCCGGAGTAATTAAAAAATCAACCATAATATCTATATCACTCTGTCTTTGTTGCTTACCTCTAGCAACAGAACCAAAAACTCCTATCTTTTTCACATGATAGTTTCTTCTCAAAAAATCGCTATGGATTCTTAAAATCTCTTTAATTCTATTCAATTCACTATTTTTCATAATTTTAATAATATCATATTTTCTCTATTTTCCATAATTTTATTATACCTCATTGCCGTATATATAAACAATTGGTAAAATAGTAATTAGTGGAAAAATTTTTTAGTAAACATAAAAAATTGTTTTTGGCTATAATATTGGCCCTGGCCGTATTTTTTAGGTTTTGGCATATCGCAAGCATCCCGCCAGGATTATTCACAGACGAAGCAATGAATGGATCCAATGCCGTTGAAGCAATAGATACGGGAGAATACAAAGTTTTTTATCAAGAAAACAACGGCAGAGAGGGATTATTCATAAACATCCAGGCCTTATCTGTAAAAGCTTTTGGCACCAAGCCATGGGCTCTAAGAATAATCAGCGGTATATTTGGCACACTCACTGTGCTAGGACTTTACTTACTCACTAAACAATTATTCAACAAAGAATCTGTCGCTCTTTTATCAAGTTTTTTTCTTGCCACATCGTTTTGGCATATTAATTTTTCCCGTATTGGATTCCGCGCGATTATGGCGCCGTTTTTTTTAGTTTGGTCATTTTATTTTTTGTTTAAGATTATAAACCAAACCAAAAACAATTTTCAAAGTTGGTTATTGCCAATTTTTGCGGGATTCATTTTCGGTTTAGGCTTTCATTCTTACATTGCGTACAGAGTCGCGCCTATCCTGCTTATACCGCCCTTTATATTATTGTTAAAAAATAAAAAAATAAAATTAATAGCGCTGTTTTTAATCGGCGCGTTCATCGCAATCCTTCCTCTAGGCCTTTATTTTTTAAATCACCCGCAGGATTTTATGGGCAGAACCACGCAAATATCTATTTTTGCTTCTCAGTCCCCTATCTTTAATCTCATAAAAAACACTTTAATTACTTTGCAAATGTTTTTCTTTGCGGGCGACTTCAACTGGCGGCACAATTACGCGGGATTCCCCCAGCTTTTTCCTGTCGTGGCCGTAATGTTTTTTGTAGGAATTTTAATCAGTATTAAAAAAATCTTCAAAAAAGAAAACGTAGGATTAACACTGGTTTATTTATTTCTGGCTATGTGGTTTATTTTTATGCTGGCGCCGGTTGTTGTTTCCAACGAAGGACTACCCCACTCTCTAAGGTCAATCACACTTGCGCCTATTGCAATGATATTTGCAGGATTAGGCGCAGAATATTTTGGCAATAAAATTACTACAAAAAAAACCGCTATAATTTTTGCGATTTTATTAATTATTATTCCTGTATTTACTTACTTCCAATATTTTGTATTCTGGGCAAAAAAGCCCGAAGTGGCAAAATCATTCAGCAAGGAATATACTGACATTGCTTACCAAATAAATTCTATGAACAGAACAAAACCAGTTTATGTTATAATAGACAAAAATAGGATATTTCGCGACGACCCCATGGATTTGCAAACAATAATGTTTATAACCAGAACATTTTTGCCCCAGCAGCAAAAAGAAAAAAATATTTTTTACTCAACATACAAAGACAGCGGCAATATCCCGCAAGACGCGCAAAAAATATGGCTAAAATAACAAAAATCGCAGCTTTCTTCATTTTGGGAATAATGTTTATTCTGATGTTTTTTTCTGCGTGGAACGAATCCGCCACTTTTGATGAGGTGGCCCATATTCCCGCAGGATATTCTTATCTGACACAGCAGGACTACCGCATCAATCCGGAACATCCTCCGCTCGTAAAAGATATTTCTGCTGTTCCTCTTTTATTCCTAAATTTAAATTTTAAAACAGATACGCCGGTTTGGACAGAACTCATTAACGGCAGACAATGGGATATGGGAAAAATATTTTTATATGAATCAGACAATGACCCGGATAAAATCATACGTTTTTCCAGATTTCCCATAATGATTTTGGCTATTATCTTTGGCTGGCTTATTTTCAAATGGGCCAGTAAGTATTACGGAAATAAAGTTGGTCTTCTCACTTTATTTTTTTATGCCATGTCTCCAACAATTATTGCCCATTCCAGGTATGTGACAACGGATATTGGCGCGGCCTTTGGAATTTTCCTGGCTCTCACATCATTTATAAATTTTCTCTGCAATCAAAACAAAAAGAATTTAATTCTCGCTGGAATCGCTTTTGGCATTTGCCAACTGATAAAATTTTCCGCCATTATACTTATACCTACATATTTTGTTTTGGCCATTCTCTGGGTCATTTTGGAAAATTATTCTGAATCCAAAAAAATCATCAGGGAATCTTTTAAAATTATCGGCAAATTAATTATACTTGGGGTCATCAGCATTCTTGTTGTCTGGCCGATTTATCAATTCCATGTCTGGAATTATCCAGTTGAAAGACAAATAAGCGACATTCGCCATATTCTCTCTTCAGACAAGGCAAAGGTCTACGGAGATATCGCTGCAAAAATATCAGAACTACCGCTGATGCAGGGTCTGGGAGAATATGTTTTTGGAGTATTTATGGTCATAAGGCGCGCAGCCACAGGAAACAGCGCTTATTTTATGGGAGAAGTTTCTGCCTCTGCCTGGCCGTCTTACTTCCCTGTTCTTTATGCGACAAAAGAAAATATTGGCTTCCATATTTTGACTCTTATAGCCATAATTTTTTCCATAAAAAATATTATAGATTCCGAAGAGAAAAAATTAAAAGCAGTTGCTGAATGGATGAAAGATAATTTTGCCATAACAGCAAGTATCGTCTTTATTTCTATCTATCTTCTTCAGGCAATCACAGGAAACTTAAACATAGGCATAAGACATATCCTGCCTGCATTGCCTTTTATATATTTTCTTGTGGCAAGGCAAATTATAAGATGGATAAGAAATACAGATATTGAACAACCCCGGAATGTATCAGAGTGGATCTCTTATATTTATCATAAATTTATTAAATCCCTTGAGAGATATGTCATATTAATAACAACTATTTTACTTATATTTCTTACCACTATTTTTGCATTCCCATATTATCTTTCTTACTATAATATCTTTGGAGGAAACACTGAGAATGGATATAAAATTGCCACTGATTCCAATTATGACTGGGGACAAGATTTAAAGAGATTAAAAGATTGGGTCCAGAAAAATAAGATTGAAAAAATAAAATTGGATTATTTTGGCGGCGGAAGACCTGAGTATTATCTTGGAGAAAAATTTGAACCATGGTGGTCTAACAAAGACACGCCACCGGAAAACTCATGGCTTGCAGTATCTATAAACCAACTTCAAGGCGCTCAAGCAAAACAAATAAAAGGATTCTATATAAAACCCGAGGATACATATTCATGGCTAAAAAACAAAGAGCCTGTCGCCCGCGCCGGCACCTCAATATTTAT
>JBBTUP010000057.1:0-2334 GCA_038063695.1 Patescibacteria group bacterium | reverse complement strand
CATATACTTATCCCAATACTCGTAGAGTTTTTTTGTGGCGCGAAGATCGCCGACATTATATTTGGCAATGTCTAGAAATTTTTTCTCTTTGTATAACCTAGCAATATCATCTCCTGTCACTCCTTCTGATTTCGGACTCTTAATGCCAAAGGCCCTGCTCCACAAATGAAGATTCCCTTTTTTACGAACAGCCCCGTAAAAAGTCAATTGGTCCAGCAAATCAACGTGTTTAGCGTCAAATTTCTGGCTATATAAATATCTATTAGACATTAAATCTTTACTCGGCCTGATTCCATGAATTGCAGACCGCGCCATTAAAAACGGCACATCAAATCCCCTGCCATTAAAACTGATGAATTCATCGTATCGCTTTGTCAAATCCCAAAATTTCTCTATCATTTCTTTTTCGCTCATGGTCTTAATTTTTATGCCATTCTCTTCAATATCGCTCCCTCGACATATCTCGGGACAAGCAGGCGCCTGAAAATATACGGCTCCCTCATCTTTCTCCCCGTCTAAAACACCTATAGCCACTATCTCGCCGGTTAAAGGAGAAAAGCCCAGATCGTTTTTCATATCCTCAAAAGCAACTCTATACTCCTCTTCATTTGTTGATTCTTTTTTTATCCAGCGGGTCAAAACCTCTTGAGTTGTCTTATCAAGAAGATTATAATCTTCGCCAATTGTCTCAATATCAAAAATTAATTTAGGCATAATATATTATTCTGCTTCTATTCCGCAATCATGACAAACAAGTTTTGCGATAAAATTATTATCATTTCCAACAGACAACTTTATAAACACTGGTTCTTTACATTTAGAACATTGAAGATTGTTTTTCAATTTTAAATTATCTATTAATCTATGAGCTTCTATTGAGTTAATGTCAAATTTAATATAATATTCTTCTTTAAAAAATATGTTTTTAATTCTCTCCACTGCTCTTATAGGAGGAGTGTCTGTACGAATAATAAAATCTTTGGCTCCCAATTCTTTTGCCCTTTCTTGGTCTTCTTTCCTGCCAAAATGAGAGAATATGGCAACAGGAATATTGGCAGTGGAGACATTTTTCTTTAATTCTTCCATAAGAGAAAAACCGTCCATTCTAGGCATTATAATACCTGTAAAGATGACGTCTGGTTTCTCCTTTGTGGCAATATCTAAACCCTCCACACCATCGCTTGCTTTAAGCACCTTAAAGCCTGAATTGGCAAAAACCTCTGCGTATATATCACGAGATAATCCATCGTCATCAACCAATAATATCACCAATTCTTTTGCCATATATTCATTTTACTATATAAAGTTTAAAGAAAAAAGGGGCGAGAGCCCCTTTAAATAATTTCATCAATAAGATTAAATCTCAATGATTCCTCTGCGGATAAAACTTTTTTTTCTTTACACCATTGTTCTATGGTGTCTATTTTAATACCTGACCTCTGGAAAATTATATTGTTATAATCTTCTTGATCTTTTTTTATATCCTGCAATCTTTTATTCATTATTTTTTCATATTCATCCCATTCTATGCGTATATTTATCCTCAGATTATGAAAAGAAAATATGCTATGTTTCATAGCTTTTCTTTTTTTGCACGCCTGAAGCACTATAATGGCCATAGAATTCGCCTGGCGATAAACTATACCGGTAATCGACGCTTTGGAATGCTTAATGATGTCAAATACATCTAACCCCGCCACAATACCACCGCCCGGACTATTTATATACATAATTATCTCTTCGTCGCTTTTTGCGTTAAGCCATAAAATTTCAGCACTCAACCGGTCTGATGCATTATCATCAATCTCATTAATAAGATACAAAGTCCTCTTTTCCAGCAAATCTTTCTCAAACCTCAATTTCATATCTTTCTTCATTTCTTCCAAACTCATTGATTTATACCTCCTTTTCTGATATATTTATTATGTAAATTTACAGATCTTTTTAAAGAATAGCATAATAATAAAATTCTGTCAAATGGTCGAAATTAAAAACATTTAAATCTAAAATCTATGAACGTAGAAAATCCAGAAGAAAAAATTAAAGAACCAGTAAAAAAAGAGTACATACCTGATGATCAAGGCAATATAAAAACTCCAAAAGAAATAGAAGAAGAAGAAAAAAGAAAAAAAGAGGATCCAGAATGGTGGAGGGAGCAAAAATAAAAATCTGCCTAGAATAATTTTCTAGGCAACGGGCCCGCCCCGTTAGAAGTTCGGGGCGGGTTTAAAAAAGATAATGTGATTTATTAAAACTTCTAACGGGGCCTATAGTCTAGTGGTAGAACACCTCATTTGCAATGAGGAGGCGGCAGTCCGATTCTGCCTAGGTCCA
>JBBTUP010000056.1:5986-10200 GCA_038063695.1 Patescibacteria group bacterium | reverse complement strand
TTTTAATTTCTCGGCGATGAAAATATCTGTGGCTTCGCGAGATTCATAAGTCATCCCACCGATATGCGGAACAATGATTAAATTTTTATTATTCTTGGCGTATTCCACAAGCGGATGCTCTTTAAACCCTTCGCCAAAAACAAGTTCTTTTTCAAGAACATCAGTGGCATAACCAGCTATCTGTTTTTTTTCAAGCGCCCTTAAAACATCTTCATCATCAACAATTGTTCTGACTGAAGTATTTATAATAAAAACTCCTTTTTTTATTTTTGAAAATGCTCTTTGGTCAAAGATATGTTCAGTTTCTTTTGTAAGATAAACATGTATTGATATGATATCGCTTTTCTCCAATAGAGTTTCAAAATCCACTCTTTTGCATCCCAGTTCGTTAAAAACGCTGTCGTCAACATAAGGGTCGCAAACTATCACCTGCATATCAAAAGCCTTGCAATACCTTGCCATCATTCTGCCCAAACGCCCCAAACCAAATATCCCCACAACTTTGCCGTAAAGATTATTGCCCCTGAACTTTTCTCTCTCCCAATTGTAATTTTTTACATCTTCAAACGCCCACGGAGTATGCCTTAATAAATCAAGCATCAGGCCAAAAGCCAACTCTGCCGTTCCGGTAATTTTATTCAATAAATCATTTTCTCCATAAAGGCACATCACCTTTATTCCTTTGGATTTTGCGTATTCAACGTCAATATGGTCTAGATTGGTGGTAACCGACGCAATAATCTTCAATCCCTTGTGCTTGTCTATAACTTCTCTGTCTATAATGGGATACAAACCGACAACTATGACATCATATAATTTTTCGCTTGCCAAAACATCTTTTCTTGTCAGATTAAAATAATCAACATTCCCCAATCCGTTAAGAATTTTCCCCGCTTTCTTAGAAAATTTATCACCCAATGTGTTTAAAATATTCAAGGTCATATCAAAACGTTATTTTCTTTTGTATTTGCGATATGTTTATTGTCGCCAGAATATCAGCGATATTTTTGCCAGCGTTGCCTTTGCCGTATGCAAATTCCGGTTTATATTTTCCTTTTTCCAAATGCCTGTTAATCGCTGATTTTATTTGCTCCGCGTCATAATCAACATCAATAACATTGCCCGGCCTTTGCCTTCCTTCCTGCCTCGTTCCTATATTTACAACCGGCTTGCCAAAATAACACGCCTCTCTTATGCCAGCCGATGAATTTCCTATGACAACTTTGGCATGCCTCATAATATTTACAAATAAATCAAAGGGGAAATGGGGAAATAATCCTATTCTGCCGTTTTTTTCTTTTTCAAATTTTTTAATTTCAAGAACCATTGTCTCCGAACCGGCATCTATATTCGGCCAAAGCATCAAAACATTATGATTAAAACCATTCAGAGCGTCAAAAAGGGGCATTATCTTTTCTTTCGCATAAGAAAATTCCGTAGTCACCGGATGTTGAACGACCATAAAAAAATTTTCGTTAAAATTATTCTTCCAATCCTCCTTCTTGGCATATTTAAATATTTCTTTCTTTAGATCATCAAAGGAAATTAGAGGTGTTTCCAGCAGTAAATCTGCCGAAGGGCAACCGAAATTAAAAACCATATCCGCCCTTTCTCCCATCTTAATTATCCTCTCTTCCGCGTCTTCTGTGGAAGGAAAATGCAGATGCGAAAGTTTTGTGATGGAATGTCTTATATGCCCGTCTATTGTGCCGGTAACTTCTCCTCCTTGTATGTGCGCGACAAAAATATTCATAAAAGAAGCGGCTATTGCGGCAGCCATTGCCTCAAACCGATCGCCGTGGACAACCACCATATCAGGTTTAAAATTATAAAAAGCGCTTGATAACTCCATGATTGCCGCGCCGGTAGATTTGGCCATAGTAACCGGAATTCTTCCGTCAATTTCTGTATGCATCTTGTAAGTCACATTAAAACCGTCCTTCTCTATTTCGTCTATAGTATAGCCGTAATTATGAAGAAGATGAGAACCAACCACAAATAATAAAAGCTCAACATCGCTGCGGTCTTTCAACGCTTTTAATAATGTCTTTAATCTTGAATAATCAGCCCTATTATTGGTTATTACGCAAATTTTACGCATTTATATAAAAATAAAATTATTACTATATTATTATACTATATAACATCATCCCAACTCAAAATAGTATCTTTCGATAAATCTTTTTTCGCCTTTCTGCCAAGAAGTTTATCTGAATACAAAGGATCAAGATATTTTGCTTCTATTCCAGAGCCTGGTCTTTTGGGCATAAGGTTTTCTAAATTAAAATCTTCTCCTGACCTTATATCACGGCCGGTAACAACGCTATGAAACGCCCAAGAGCGAATTTCTTGCTCCTCTGGAAAAATATTTTTTTCTTTTCCAGCAATGACTTGTTCAACTTTACGAATCCCATCCGCTAATTCTTTCATCATCGCGGGATCCAAAGACATAAAATCATCGGGAAAAGGTCCTTTTCTGTCTAAAGTAAAATGTTTTTCAATGACTTTCGCGCCCAAGGCGACAGAAGCAAACGAAGCGTAAGGTTCAATCGTATGATCTGACTGCCCGACCATTACTCCAAATTTCTCTCGGAGAACCTGAAGCAAGCCCAACCGCAAATGCGAATAATCTTTTACTGGATATTCAGAAGTACAATTCATAAGAAGAAAATGTCCGCCTTCTTCTTTATAGATAGAAACGGTTTCCTCAAGCTCATCCATGGTGCACATTCCGGTGGAAATAAAAACGGGTTTGCCTGTTTTGGCAGAAATTTTTGCAAGCTTTCTATGAAAAGGCAGATGATAAACTTCTCCAGAACCCGTTTTAAAACCTTCTACTTCGATCTCATTAAGAACATCAATTGCCTTAGGAGAAAAAGGCGTGCAAAGATATTGGATACCGATTTCTTCACAGTATCTCTTAAGCGCCCTGTGCTTTTCGGGCGAAAACCAGGATTTCTTCAAAATATCTTGGAGGTCGCCCGCCCACATCATAACTCCGGATGTCATTTCCACATCCGGAAAATGCATCTGGACTTTCAAAACATCGGCGCCGGCATCCTTCGCCGCTTTGGCAAGCTCTTTCGCCTTTTCCAAACTGCCGCAATGACCGTCTGACAATTCAGCGATAATCAAAACTGGACTCTCCGCATTAATCTTAAACTTTCCGAATTGTAATTCTTTCATAATCATAAAATACAGATTATTTATTAATTGTCAATCAATTTTCTCATCTTAATCTCTGCCATCAGCCAGTCTTCAAGAGTATCTATATCCATAGAGTATTTCTCATCCATTAAATAACCTAAGGTCTTATTACCCCACAAGTTGGGATTTTCACCAAAAAGATTCCCGGTCCTAAAAGCGTAAATCGCCGAATTTGAATAATATAATTCCGGAAAATCCTGGTTTCTTATTTCTGTCTCTCTAATCAATTTTCCGGTTTGTCTTTTCACAAGCCCACCATTTTCCATCTTTAAAACTTTCAAAGGATGATAATGCGAAGGTAATTTTGAAATACTTATTATTGAATCAATCTTGCCTTGATTATTTTTTATAATCTCAACAATTTCTCTTATATGAAACGGCCTCCTACCCGGAGAAGTCGGCTCCAAAAGAATTATCCAGTCTGGATAAAAATTATCACTTTCCTTAAGCCATTCAACAGCATGCCTTATAGCGTCAAATGATTTTGAAGTGTCTAAGGCAAACTCTTTAGGCCTCATAAACGGCACTTCAATTCCATATTTTTTTCCGATTTCCGCAATTTCCTTGTCTTCAGTTGTTAAAATAAACCTATCAAAAACATCGGCCTCCTTACCAATTTCAATAGACCACGCCAAAAGCGGTTTGCCCAAAAATTCTTTTATGTTTTTACGCGGCACCCTTTTTGACCCTCCTCGCGCCGTAATGATTCCTAAAATCTTCATCCCGTTAGAGACAGGAAACGTTTTAATCTGTTTTTAAGATAACGTTTACCCATGCCTGATTTTAAATATTTTTCTCTCGACCTTGCGTCTTCTTCATTTAAACACGCTTCATAATATATCAATTTCCATGGGCCTTTTTTCTTTGTCCATGTTGATTTATTCTCATTGTGTTGATTAAAGCGTTTCCGTAAATCATTTGTACTTCCTGTGTATAATCTCTCGCTTTTTCTGCTTTTTATTACATAAACATAAAACATAAGGTTTTGGTCTCTAACGGGATTCATT
>JBBTUP010000056.1:0-5886 GCA_038063695.1 Patescibacteria group bacterium | reverse complement strand
TTTTTGTTTTTTCCGTGGGATGCTGACGAAAAATAATCATGATGTCGTCCGGTAATTTTTTATCCGCAATTGCTTTGTCTAACATTTCCAAAATCTGCCATTCGGTTGGGTTAAGGCTGCTACCAATTGACGCGAATAAAACAATCTTCTTTGGCGGACTAATTTTAAGTTTTCTGCAAAACTCTTCCCGCGAAATTCTTTGTGAATTAACATAATGGTCAAAATGCGGCCAGCCGGAAACAAAAATATCTTTTTCTTTCATATCAACATATTTAACCGCCTCTTTTTTTATAATATCGTTATAAGCGATGAGTTTTTGCGGCAAAATGCGAAAAGGATATTTGGCAAGCGTGATATTATCCCAAGCGTTAATCATCCCAATAGTTTTAATCTCTCTTTTTTTTGCCTCTCTTAAAAAGACCCTGTCCATATCGGAAATTATATTAGGAGAATACACTAAATCCGGTTTGTATCTTGTAAAAAATTCCGAAACGCTGTTATCGTTAACAAATTTAAAATCAAGAAAACGAGCAATTAATCTTAAAATTTTAATATTCCCTATGAGTAAAGATAAAAACATGGAAAAAATGTATCGCATCGGCTCTTTTTTTTCCAAAAGCAACCACTGTTTTCTTAAAAACCTGCCAGTCGGACTATCTATATAAAAGAGAGATAATCTGCCAAATAGAGCATCTATTTTAGAAATATATTTTAACGGTTCTTTCATTCCCTCAAAAACAATATTTCCGCCTTTGGCGGAAAATTCATTTTTGTATTCACCAGCCATATAATCAGGCGCGAAAAAAATTACTTTAATATCTTGAAAAGATATTAAAGTAATTAATATATCTGTCCTTAAAACATTTCTCGCCTGCTGACGATTTTGAATAGGTATAAAAATTGTCTTCATAAATCTATTTTCGGGCAATTATTTCATACCCCCACGGATAATTGCGGTGATCAATTTTAAAATTAGTGAGGAATCTTACTATTAAATAAATCGGTTTGTATAATCTGTTTTTTAAGCCAAACATATCTTTCAATATAATTTTGTAAATATCAGAAAGAGTTCCACTTTTTTTAATATCAACTTCTTCAAAAACAGACAGCAAATTTTTAAGCGCGTATTCCGTGTATCTGAAAAAATCGTACGGCTGCTGATGAAGTTTTATAAAAAAAGGCACGGTTATTAAAAGAGATCCGCCGTTCTTCAAAATCCTATAACATTCTTTAATTAATTTTTCCGGCTCTGAAATATGTTCCAAAACATTAGAGAGAATAATAAAATCATAATGATTTGAATCAAAAGGCAGGGGCTGGATTAAATCCACCACAACATCTATTCCTTCATAGGGATAAAAATCCACGGTGAGATAATCAGAATCTTTAAACAATTCTCTGAAATACCCCTTTCCCGCGCCTAGATTAACCACTTTTTTTCCGTTATAATCGAATTTTTTATAAAAATCGTAATTCAATTTTCTCCAATCCGTCCACTTCTCAATACTAATACTGCTTTGCGAAGGCAATATGTCTTTTTTTACTTCTGTATAATATTTTTTATCCATAAAATTTTTATCATTTTATCATTTTTTCCAAAAAATCCACGCTTCTTTTATAAGACAATCCGTCGCTGAATTTTATCATCATATCAAAAACTTTTTTCCTGTTTTCAATATCAAGCAGAGGATTATCAAGATACATTTTGACGTACCGAACCGCGTCGTCAATGTTACGGGCCAAGCGGACTGCGCCTTCATCCACAATCGGCTTATAGTGTTCGTAATCAGCGACCGGGACGACGCTTGTCGGAAATTTTAAATTGATTATCGGCAATGCCAGATTAAAAGCCAACGAATCAAGAGTCATCGTGGACGACCTATTTATGTGCAAATCGCAAAATTTTAAAATTTTTTTAAGATTTACCTGGTCCTCTTTTTCCATTTCCGTCTGCCAACCTCTTTCTTCGTCGCCCTGTTTTACCGTGCCGGCATATTCTATATATACATTATTCAACTTTTTAAATTCCTCATAGGTTTTCATTCTCTCAAGGGGGTGGACGCGGACATATATATTCACATTCATATCTCTTATGGCATTAATGACTTTTTTATGCAAATCAGGGTCAGAATCGGTTGCCGTGGCCACAAAAATTGTTTTTTTATCCGGGTCAAGCCCCTTGTTCTTTAAAAATTGCTCGCGACTGCCCAATTCGTCTTTTTTGAAAAGAAAATCGTAGCGCAATATGCCGGCGACAAAAACTTCATTATCTTTATAGCCATGTATTGTTTGCGCGTCTTTTTTCACAATATCATTCCAGCATATTATATAATCGGTTTTCCTGACAGAACGCGCGTAAATAGTAAGATTGTCCCAGGAAAAATTAATCGCTGCTGTCGGGATCCCAAATTTCTTGGCGCAAAGAATCGCCCATCCCTCCATAAAATAAAAACCCGGGCCAGATGTTAAAACTAAACTTGGATTATATTTATCAATATAATATTTAAATTCTTTTTTATGAGTTATAAATATTTTTTCAAACCAATAAAAAAAACTTGGATTAAAAAATTTTCTTGGCAATAATTGTGCTATAAATTTTAATAAATTTTTTCGCCAATCATTCCCGCTATATCTTACATGTCTGTATTTAATGCCTATAAAATTATCAAATCTTCTTATTAAATTTATTCTTAAAAGTGATTCAAAAATCGTCCAGAATCTAAATTTATTTAATTTAAAAGGAAATTTAATATATATGACATTGTCGGACTTATAATAAGAATCATCAAGATTCTCAAGAAAAACAACCACCTTATATTTGCTGGAAAGATATTTTATATACTCGCCCCTTAAAAGGTCAGAAATGAAGAGACGGGGATAAATAAACAAAAAAATTGTTTTCATAATTAAATTAAATCAAAAATAATTCTCCACGAATTCCTTGCGCAATTCTTTCCATTTGGCATCTCCTTCTGGAGTGAATTCTTCCGCGAGTCTGATTTCCGGCCAGCGGTCCTTGGGAAATTTAATATACATGGCAAAAACCCTTTTCATCGCCCTTATTTTTTCTTTCGGGAATTGGGGCATATCTAATTCGGAATCGTCATACGGATTATGACAAATTACATCAGATTTCATATACCCTTTCTTAACCGCGTATTGCCTGAGTTCGGATCCATAAAAGGGAGTAAAGGTTGAACAATTGGTGGTGTCGGATTTTATCTGCCGGTTCAATTCAATTGTATCCATTACCAATTCCGGAGTTTCGTCCGGCAATCCGACTAAATTAAACGTGCTGAATGAAATACCCAGTTCAGCCGGAATTTTTAATTTTTCAATCGCCTCTTTATTAGAATACAATCTCTTTAACATTCGTTTCCTAAACTCTTCATTCCCCTGCTCAATCCCGACCGCGAGCCGATGAAGACCGATGTTTTTCAGTTTTTTTAAGCGCTCTTCAGTGAGCGTCTCTGGCCTTGTCTGGATGAAAAACGGAATTTTAAATTCCGAATACATCTTACAAAACTCATCCAACTCTTCATCAGGCATTGATATAAAAGTATCTGCCCAAAAGAAAAAATATTCCGCCTTAAAATTATCAATATAATTTTTAATCTCCTCTTTTATCTTTCCTATGGATTTTTGGCGAAAAAAATTCTCTCCAATCTGCGCGTACATTCTTTTCTGAGCCGGCGTGTTGCAGAATGTGCAAAAAAAAGGACATCCTCTGGATGTTTCCACAGAAAACATCCTGTATAATTTTCCGGCCATGGGCCTGTAATACCGCCATTCCTCAAAAAGCCCCACATCAAAATCCGTGGGATTTTTATTTATATCCACCGGCCGTCTGATAGGATTTTTTATTATATTTCCGCCCCTGTTTTTCAGCCACAGTCCTTTAGTGTCAGAGTAATTTTTTCCGTCTCTCATTTTCTCGCATAATTCCAGCAAAGTTTCCTCGCCCTCGCCAATGCAAACCATGTCAATCTCTTCAAACCCCAACACCCTCTCTGGCGCAAAAGTCGCGAACACTCCGCCCAAAATAACCGGCGCTTTTCTGTCTTTTATGCTTTTTACCATATCAACGCCAAAAAGAAAAGTGCTTTCTGTAGATGATATGGCGATTAAATCGGGATTAAAATCGTTTATCTTTTTATTCAAATCAATAGCCATGTCGTCAAAATCTCCTTTATCAACGTTGACATGGGCGGATACTCTCGCCGTCAAAATTTCCTCTTTTTTGTCTTTTTGCCATCTGTCTTTCACCTCATATCCCGTTGAATCAAAAACATCGGTTTTGAAACTGTGATTTTTTAATATGCGCGAAAGCAAAGTGATGCTTGGCGGAACCGTACTTTCTTTTCTTAAATTGGGATACAAAAAGAGAATCTTAAAATCTCTCATAATTTTAAAAGTATAGCAGATAATAGAAAAATAAAAAGCCCCGATTTAATATCGGGGCTTAAATTCAAATTAAGAAAGGTACTTTTCTATCGCGCTAGCCATAATTCGGACGGCAGTTCCTTTTTCAGCTGGTTGCGGAAATACTTTCTCCTGTCTCTCACGCATCGGAGCATATCCTTCAGGAGTCAGTAATTCAGAAATCGCAGATGCCAGTTCGTTGACATCGCCATAAACAGCTTTTTCGGCCCCCAGTTCGCATGGCGACCATTTAGATGTCTCTTTCTGGGCACTAAGCCTGTCTGTCGCAATTTTTGTGAAAAAACTAACCACAGGTTTGCGCTGACAACATGCCTCTACGCCAATATCAGAACCTGACTCTATAACCAGATCCGCAGGTGGAACAAGGATAGAGGAACGCATAATGTTTTTAGTGACAAACGCCACCTTAACAGATGATTTCAAGAAATCGCAATAACTTTCAAGCGGATTTAAATCTCCGGGATGCATACAAACAAAAACTCTGAATTTGTCTTTCATGGACAAAGATTCAATTGCCTGAATCATGCCTCCAATATGTTCTTTGTTTACCGCAAGATTTTTTCCTTGCGGGCAGAGAACAACAATTTCGTCCGGCGTAATTCCGAGAATTGATCGCGACTGCTCATAAGTCCAAATAGGAGTGAAATACGCCTCGCGCGTGGGATTGCCGGAAACAATAATATCCGTGTTAGGATAAATTGTTTTAGCATCTTTTTTCTCTTCTTCATTAATGACAAAAAGAAAAGTTATTTTTTCGCGCAAATGCTTAAACCATGTCCTGCGATGCACGCCAAAGGTATCGGCATACAGACCACACGGAACACCTCTTGCGATCGCCAACTCAAGCGATTTCACTTCTTCCTGAGCAAGGTTTTGTTCGGAACTCACACCCGTAAGGACTAAATCTGCATTTCCCGCATTTTCAAAAATCTCTTCTGCAACATCATGCAAGGGCTTGCCTGCTGGCAAATACGCCCTTACATCATAATCTTGCTTTTTCAATTCTACCTCCAACGGCTTAAAGCCATTGGTTGATGCCACCATTTGCCCAATCATTAATATCTTCACTTTTCATACCTCCTTAAAATTTTTAATTGATTGTTTATAACAATCTTACATCTGGTTTATATGATAACATATAACAATAATTTGTCAATATATACTGAAATTTAATAATGTTTTAGTATATTTATTATGGTAAACACAATAAAATTGGATTCAAAAAAAGTCGTCTCTCTAAACAAGTCCTCCTGGGAGAAAATTAAAATTCATAATATGCATCTGGACGTCAATCTGGTGAAATGCCAAAAATACCTGTTTCCCGGCGCGAAAAGAAAAAAACTGCTCTATATCGGTTTTGGCGAGGGAGAAAATCTTTCTTATTTAATATCGCAAGGCTTTGAATGCTACGGAACAGAAATATCAAAAAAACGGCTTGAATTC
>JBBTUP010000055.1:0-13293 GCA_038063695.1 Patescibacteria group bacterium | reverse complement strand
ATGTCTTTTTCTATTATTCCGAGAAAATTTTCAAATTGCGGCGTTATTTTCGGCGCGACGGAAAAATATACTTCTCTGTTTCTCACAAGCTGTTTCAGGGTGGCGTTAATAACGGCGCTTAAAGACAAACCGAGTTCCTCGGCTATTTTTTGCGCTTTCCTTTTTACATCTTTGTCTGTTTTAATATTAATAAGCGTTTTCATATAACTATAGTATATACATCGGTTGCCATATGTCAAATGTTAAACACAATCGTTGTGGATAAATTTGCAACGAAATTCCCAGTAAGATATAATAAAAAGTAAATGCTAGTTATTAAGGAAGATAATTTGGAGAAATTTTTGGACAAACTTAAGGAGAAGTTTGAGTTTATTGATATTAGAAAAGATTCGTCAGATGGCGGATTACCTTTTAAGAAATACTTTTTTCCGCCCGTACAGGAGATTTTTTCTACTTCTGGAAGTCCGACTTCAAAGAAATCGAAGTCGGACTTTGTGCTTTACGGCCTGGATTTGCCGGACCTTGAGGCATTAACTCAATTGGACGAAATAATGGAAAAACCCCATGAGGATTATTTTTATTTTCAGAGAAGAGGCCAATCTATTATCATAGGTTTGATAAGAGAAAATATGGATATTGTTCCTGGCGGCGATATTGTTTTGGAGCATTTAAACAGCAACAAATATAAAGTTTGGCAGAATACTACAAAAGGCAAAAATTTAATAAAAAAAAATAACAGTTATTTTTCCGCCGAAGGCGGAGAAATAACTGAAGAAAAACCACCCCAGATTCCTAAAAATGAGTCCTTAGGATATTGGCAGAAAACAATGAGGAGTATGCTACTTGACCCAGAACTTCTGGCTGAGGTTGTGGAATGGTCATATGGGCATGAGATTTGGGATAAATTAATGAAGCAATGCTTGGGATGCGGGATTTGCACATATGTTTGCCCGTTATGCTATTGTTTTTCCATTGAGGATAAAGTTGGTTTAGATGATAAATGTACTAGATGCAGAAAATGGACTGCCTGCACTTTGCCGGAATTTGCCAGAATTGCAGGCGGGCATAGTTTTAGGCCGACGCTTAAAGAAAGATATTATAATTGGTTTTACCATAAGTTCGTGCGTGCCTATAAAGAGTTTGGAAAATCGCAGTGCGTGGGATGCGGTAGGTGCCAGGCTTTTTGCCCTGCAAAAATTGATATTCAGGAAATATTAAAAACAATTTTAGAAGATTATAAGAAAAAAGATGAGTAATATATATTTGCCAGAAATAGTCAAAGTGACAAAGATTGAAGAACAGTCTCCGACTGTGAAGTTATTTCGGCTTGTTCCGACGCAAGGGTCGGAGTTCAAAAAAAATGAAAAGGGCTTGGTCTTTATTCCTGGCCAATTCGTGATGGTGGGGCAGATTGGTTATGGAGAGTCGCCATTTGGACCGCTTTCCTCTCCTTACGAAGCAGATTATATTGAAGTCGCTGTGAGAAAAGCTGGTGTTGTCACAAATTATCTGCATTCCATAAAAGAAGGCGACAAGATCACTTTGCGCGGGCCATTCGGCAATGGTTTTCCGCTTGATTTTATTGAGGGCAAAGATGTTGTATCTGCCATTGGTGGCTGCGGCATACCGCCCATTGCGGCGCTTGTTGAATATATAATTAAGAATAAGGAAAAATTTGGTAGAGTCTATGTTTTATATGGAGCTAGAAACCCTGAAGAAATATTAATGAAAAAAAAGATAGAAGAGTGGCGGAAAGAAGGGATAAAAATCATTTTGACAATAGACAAACCTGCTGACGGTTGGGACGGGCATGTTGGTTTTGTTACTGACCTTGTCAAAGAAATAGAAATAAATGAGTCTAATGCCGTGGCCACAATGTGCGGGCCAGGTCCAATGATGGACGCATTGGAAAAAGTTTTTAGGCCTTTGGGGATACCAGACAGGAGAATTTTTGTGAGCATGGAGAGAAAAATGCAATGCGGAGTGGGCAAGTGTCAGCATTGCACCACGGGCAAAAGTTATGTATGCATGGATGGCCCGGTGTTTTATTATGATCAAGTGGATAAGAATTTTGATTAATATGACAAAACCAAAAATTGCAATTTATGATTTTACGGACTGCGAGGGGTGCGAAGTGAAATTAGTTTCTTTAAGAGAGAGATTACTTTTAATTGAGAAGAAAGTTGATATTATAAACTGGCGTCTAGGGCAGGAACATTTTGAGTCAGGTCCTTATGATATAACTATTATTGAAGGCACGCCCGTTACGGAGTACGAGATTAAATTATTAAAAGAATTAAGAGAAAATTCTAAAATACTGATTGCTTTAGGAGCTTGCGCTGCTTTGGGCGGAATCCCTGGTATAATGCCGGAAAAAGACAGAAAAGTTTGGTATGAGAAGATTTATACTGCTCAATATCATCCAAAAGGAATTGATGCTTCGCCCTTGAGCGCGCATGTCAGCGTGGACTTCTCAATTCATGGATGTCCTGTGGACGAGGACGAGGTGGTGAAGGCGGTTGAGGAATTATTGTCTGGCAAAGCACCTACTTATTGCGGATACTCGGTTTGTTTTGAGTGTAAAGTGGCAGGCAATCCATGTAGGATAGTAGAAAGCAAGCCGTGCATGGGTCCCATTACTCAAGGCGGGTGCAAGGCGGTTTGTATTTCCGGCGGTTCTCCGTGTTATGGATGTTTTGGCATAAGGGATCAGGCTAATATTCCGGCTTTGATAAAAATTTTTGAAAAATTTGCGGATGAGAATGAAATAAAAAGATATTTAACAATGTTTCATAATAGAACCCCGCAGATAACGGAGCAAGTTAAAAAAATAGACGAATACAAAAAATAATTATGATTTCAAATGAATTTATAGCGAAAATAGAGGGTCATGGCAGTTTGAAGATTGACTGGAAAAATAATAAAGTAAAACTCAATATCCATGAAGGAGAGCGTCTTTTTGAAGGAATTTTGGTTGGCAGAACAGCAGAAGAGTCTCATTGGATAACTCCTCGTATTTGCGGTGTTTGTCCTATTGCGCACAATCTAGCATCACTATCTGCCATAGAAGACGCTTATGGCATTGAAATTAATGAGACCTCTAAATTATTAAGAAAATTAATGATGGCCGGCCAGATTATTCAAAGCCATGTCCTGCATTTGTTTTTTCTTGTCTTACCGGATTACATAGGTATTGATAGAGGCACAGAACTTGCCCAAAAGGATCCTAAATCTTTTGCTAAGGTATTGTTGCTTAAGGAATTAGGCGATGATATCGCCAGAATAGTCGCAGGAAGAAATGTTCATCCCACAAGAACGACTGTCGGCGGCTTTCATAAGATCCCGACAAAAAAAGATTTAAATATTTTATTGGAAAAATTAAATGAGACAAAAGATGCAGCAGAATGGACGGCAAAATTCTTTTCAAAATTAGAATATCCGGAATTGAATGTTGAACTTGAATTAGTGGCTCATAAAGACGGTCAGATTGTTTCAAGTAATTTTGGCGCAACGGTCTCAATTAAAGATTACAAGGAAAATATAGAAGAGGAATTGCGTGATTATTCAACGGCAAAATTCGGAAAGTATCAAGGCAGAGAAATGATGGTTGGTTCTTTGGCGCGGTTGGCGATAGGATTTAAAGAAACACCGAGTGTTGACGGAGAAACACTCGGTGTTGATAAATTCATTGATAAATTGAATTTTCAGAATCCTTTCCACAATAATCTTGCTCAGGCAATAGAGATCTTGCAGTTTTATAAACAAGCAAGAAAGATTATTGAGAAATTATTACAGATGGAAATGGACGCAAAAATTCCAACATCCGAAACACCGAGTGTTGAGGAGCGAAGCGGGAAAACACTCGGTGTTGAATATAAAGGAATCGGCGCTGTTGAGGCGCCGCGAGGAGGTTTATATCATGAAATTCATTTGGATTCATCCGGTATTATAACTTATGCAAATATCATTACCCCGACTGTGCAAAATTTGACTTCCATGGAAAAAAGCAGTCAGGCCTTGCTTGACCAAACTACTGATAAAGACCAAAAAGAAAGAGAAAAATTATTGAATATGCTCATTCGCGCGTATGACCCCTGTATTACTTGTTCTGTGCATTAATCCCTGTAACTTTTTACTGTTCCAATTGCATGTTATTAATAGATAATATAAGATTATAAATTAGTACTTTGTAAAATTACAACCAAAGGGAGGGGCCCATGTTTACAGCAACTGAGATAAAAGAATTAAAAGAAAGAGAAGACATAGAAAGATATAATAAAATAAGATATCTTATTTATGTAGAAAAACTTGGATATGAGCCCAAAAACGGGCTCGGTCTGGAAAAGGATAATTACGATGATTTCTCGTTCTTTTTCGGGGCTTTTTTCAGAAAAGATCTAGTGGCTGGCGCGCGTCTTATTGATGGAAGGAGAGTAGATCTGCCTGTTGAGAAATTTATTGAATTTGGCATAAAAGAGAATGCCCTGGAAGTTTCAAGGCCCGTTCAGTTGAAAGAAAAAATGCCGAATCTGAGAGTATTTAGGAGGTTATATCTAGAAATGTATAATTTTTCTGTAAGTAACGCATATCAATATTGGTATGCGAACATAAAGAAGATATTTTTTAGGTCTTTGAGAATGAGAGGGATGCATTTTTTTAGTCAGGTAGGACCATTATTAAAAAGGGAGGATAATAATTTTTTCCCAATCAAAGACGATAAAGAGAACAAAGATGTCTTTGTCCCAGTGGTTGCGAAGTTAAAAGATGTCGGTAGTTTTATTGCCGACAATGAAGATTTTTTCAAGATATTTTTTTCTGATAACGGAAACGCATCTTAATTAAAAAGGGGAAGATTATTTTCTTCCCCTTTTGTGTTTCTCATTGAATCTTTTTAGTGATTCTCTCGTTATTACCGAGAGAATCTTAAATTCATTCTCGTCTAGTATTTCAACAATGCTTTCAAAATGCATGGCAATTTTATCTCCAGGTTGGTATTTTTCTGTAAACGGATTAGCCACATTTTTTTCTTTTCTCTTTTCTAATAAGGCTAATCCTTTTTTATGTTTTATAACGGGATAATATTTAATTATGGTTTTTTCGCCATCAGTCCTTATTATTTCTGCTGGATGTACAAAATCTTCATCAACCATATTTGCATTGATAATTTCCATCGGCATGTTAAACAAGGGAGAGAGTGTTGTATAGTTGTGCCAAATCTTTGTGTCTAACTCATAACCTGTACCTTTCCAATAATAAGATATTACTCTAATGTCAAAAGGGTCGTCTATTCTGTTTGCCGTTGCAATATTACAGTAGGATTTGTAACTGCTGAGAATTTTTAAAAGTTTCTTGATCTTTTCGGGATCTTTTTTCTTGCCAGTAATAAAATCAAACAATCTTTCAGAGATTCCGAAGTGAATGGCCGTATGACAATTCCATGAATATCTGCATGCTAATATTAATCCTTTCATATTTACCTCCTTTTTAATGTTCTAAATTGATTTCACTCACCATTTTTAATATTTTTTCCGCTTCTTCTGTCGGAATTTTGTTTATGGCTATGTCGGCATGAGCCAGTATGTAATCTCCGACTCGAGCGTTTTTTATAAGGTTTATATCAACAGAATGTTTATGACCCTTTGATTCTACAAGGGCTTTTTGGCCCTTTATTTCCTTTATCCTCATTGGTGTTGCTAGGCACATTGCTTTTATTTTATTTTATTTTTATGTATAATGCAAATATATGGTTAAGCAAGTAATAATTTATTCTACGCCAGCCTGTATGTATTGCAAGATGGCAAAAGAGTGGTTCGAAAAAAATAAGATTCAATATCTGGAGTACGATTTATCCAGTGACTCTGTTAAACGAGAGGAAGTTTTTAAAAAGACAGGCCAAATGGCAGTGCCTGTGATAGATATAGAAGATGAAATAGTGATTGGTTTTGATAAGCCAAAATTGTCAAAATTACTTGATATATAAAAATATGAAGAATATTAGTTTTTTTGTCCTTTTTACCATAACAATCTTTTTGCTGGTACCCCTATTTGCCCACGCCTCCATTGTTCCTTGTGGCCAAAGCGTGGATGATCCCAATACCAACTATTTTGAAACAGATTCCTGCAATCTCTGCCATCTTTTTGTTGGAGTTAGCAACGTAATAACTTTCTTAACTTATGACATATCTTTGCCAGCAAGCGTCATTGGCTTCATAATCGGCGGTTTCTTTATTCTCACTGCCGCCGGATCTGAAGAAAGACTGAAAAAAGGCAAAAACGCCGTAACCTTCACAGTGATAGGCCTGCTTTTGGTCTTTGGCGCCTGGCTCATAATGGATTTGATATTAGGGAACTTGGTAGACCCAGGATATATTCCTGTTTGGAGCGCCTTTCCCAGCGCTGCTCAATGTTCTCAAACTTATAATCTGAATGTTAATCCAGGACCTCAAGCCCTTGCTGTGTGCACATCTTTTGCTTATTCAAACTTTGGCCCTTGTCAGCCCAATGGTATACAAACTAGGTCAGTTGCTACAGCGTCTCCTTCAGGATGCACAGGAGGAAATCCTGTTTTGTCAGGTCAGTGCAATTATACTCCTCCCACTTCAACAGTTGTCACAGGCGGAGGAACTCTTCCTATCTGTTCCTATACCTATTCACTTTGGACGCCAATTCCTTGCACCACCGGCACCCAAACAAGAAGTGTTATTTCAGCTACTCCTCCAGGATGCGTTGGTAATCCTGTACTCACCAAACCCTGCTCCACCACTCCCTTTCAGATAGTGCCCAATATCTTTACCATTGACCAAAGCAATCCCGCGCAATTTCTCATAGCCACCTTTCTTGATTCAAACGCTAATGAATCAGATGTCACTACCAATGTAAACTGGGTTTCCAGCAACAGTAATATTGCCATAGTCAATGCCAATGGCGTAGTGAGCGCTGGCCCGCAAAACGGAACAGCTGTCATTACAGGAACATATACTGACCCTGACACCGGGCAGAGTTACAACAAGACCGTGAATGTCACTGTTAATGCTCCAAGATATTCTTGCATCAATAACCAATGCGCGATAAATCAGACAAATACAAACATCACCCAATATTCTGATTTCAGCGCCTGCCAGCAGGTATGTACGCAGAGTCAGCCAACAACAGGTCAGCCTTATGTATATATTACACCAGAACAATATACGCTTAACAGTAATAGTAGTTATATGGCTTGCTCGAGCGGAGGACCTTGCTCTTCTTGTACAAGTTCTTGTTATCAATCAGGCCAGTCATTTCAATTGAACGCCTATTTTAAGGATGCTAACGGGAATGTGACAGATGTGACTAATAGTTCAACTTGGTCTTCTTCAAATCCTGCTCTTGTTTATCTGCTAGGCCCAGGACAAATTATTGCTGGATCACAAGGTGCTAATGGTTTTGTTTGGATAAAAGCTATATATAATGGTTATGATAATTATTCTGACATTACAGTAAAACCGTAACCACGCCCCTGTAGTTCAATGGACAGAACAGTCCCGTCCTAAGGGATAGATGCATGTTCGATTCATGCCGGGGGCATAAAGGGCCTATAGTAAAATGGTATTACGCATCCATGGCATGGATGAGGTTGGGGTCCGATTCCCCATAGGTCCAAAAATTTGCATTTTTATAAAATATGCGCTATTATAGATACTGGAAAAGTATCTTATTAAGAAAGGAGGTTTTTAACAATTTAACACTCCATAAAAGGAGGGAAAGGAGATTTTTTTACTTTGTCTTTCGGATTTAACGTTTTTTTTTAATTATTAATTTTTTAAACCAAAAAAAGGAGATTAGAATGATGGATCGTATTGCCTTGCAGAGGAACGGAAGTATAAGAGTTGTAGGAAGACTCAATAAATCAGAAAAGCAATGCATCAAAGAATTACTTGATGGTGCTGGTGTAAAATACAAAATAAAGAAAAACATTATAACAATCAAAAAGGGCGATCCAGCAGAAATCGTTCTCCATTTAGGAGAATGTCTTGAGGTGAGAACATCTATCCCAGAGACAATGTCTCTTGAAGGATGTTTTGCAGGTATCCATTAAACAATCTAATTTTTCTCCATCTATTCCCGGCGCTTGTATAGGCCGGGAATTTTTGTTATATTTTTTATATGCCTGAAACAGATGATTTAAAAAAACTACTTGAAAAAAATCTTGAAGTATCAAAAGAAAGTTTGAGTATTTTAAAAAAAATACAGAGAGCTCGAACAATTGACATGGCATTTAAGCTAATTAAATGGATTATTATTATAGGTTTGTCTGTCGGGCTTTATTATTATATTGAGCCGTATGTAAGAGATTACACCGGTATTTTCAAGAGTATAAATTCGTTTATACCTAAATAGATTTATATGCTGGAGTAGCTCAGTGGTAGAGCACTTCTCTGAAAAAGAAGGGGTCGTGAGTCCGATTCTCACCTCCAGCACAATAAGAGATTACTCGCTTTTGATTTTTACTTTTTTTACTCGCTCTTTATCTAATCTGGGCAATTTTATTGTGAGAACTCCATTTTTTAAATTTGCTTCTGCCTCGTCAGGATTTATTTCTTGAGGGAGAAGTATTGAACGGCTAAATGCTCCCCAATATAATTCCTGGTAATAATAATCTTCTTTTGTTGTCTCTGTTTTATTTTCCCGTTCACCTCTGATTGTTATCATGTCTTGGGTTATTGAGATATCAAGGTCATTTTCTTTAACCCCGGCGACTATTGCTTGTATCATGATGTCGTTCTCGGTTTGAAAGACATCAACAGTTAATTGGGCCTCTTCGTTTTCTTCTGTTAATGCCGCGTTCAGATTGCGATTACCCGTTTGAATTTTATGCTCTTCTGGATTCATGATAACACTGCCTGTTAAACGCTCGAAAAATGATTTTTTGTTTTTTGACATAGTATTTTTTATTTTAAATCCCTGACCTTTTTATATTTATATATTCATTATAGTTTAATTGTATATAAAGTGCAAAAGTTTCATTTTATAACTTTGGCCATTTCTCAATAATCAAGAGATTCTTTTTGCCGGGGATTAGCTCCCATATTTCTTCTGTGATAAAGGGCATAAACGGGTGAAGAAGAGTGAGGGAAGTTATTAAACCATAAGAAAGAATTTCTTGAGTGTTTTCTTTTAAATTTTTATCTTCAAGTTGTTTTTTAGAAGCCTCTAGATATACATCACAAAATTCATACCAGAAAAAATCATAAAAAGTGTGTAATGCATGGCCAAAAGAGTAATTATTAATATGATTATTTATACTTCTTTTTATACTAATTAAACTTTGTATAATTGCTAGATCTGTCTCTGTTAAATTTTTTCTGCGATGGTCATATTCTGTTATAAACTTATCGGTAGACATTAAAACAAACCTGCTTGCATTCCAAAGTTTGTTTGCAAATTTTTTCCCGGCCATTGTGGCATCTTCACTGAAATGTATATCTTGGCCTCCCATCATCTGGTATATTAGTCCGAATCTGGTGGCGTCAGCCCCGTATTTTTCAATTAGGATCATCGGGTCAATTCCTGTGCCGAGAGATTTTGACATTCTTTTGCCGTCGCGAGTGAGGATGGTTGGATGAATGATAATCTTGTCAAATGGTTTTTTCTTTGTTAATTCCATGCTTGAAAAAATCATTCTGGCCACCCATAAATTGATGATGTCCCGGGCTGTTGAAAGCACTTTGGTCGGGTAAAATTCTTGCATGTCCTTTGTTTTTTTGGGCCAACCGAGTGTGGCAAAAGACCAGAGCGCTGAGGAAAACCAAGTATCCAAAACATCATCAACGCCATCTAATGGAATTTTATGCCCCCACCAGATTTGTCTGGAGATGCACCAGTCCTTGATATTTTTCAGCCAGTCAAAATAAACTTTCTCCCACTTTTTTGGATGAAATTTAACATTTCCTTTTTTAACAATGTCTATTGCCATTTTTGACAATTCTTTCATTTTTAAAAACCATTGTTTGCTTATTTGTGGCTCAATTATACTATTGCATCTATAGCATTTGGATATTCTTAAATCATAATCTTCTATTTTTTCTATAAGATTTTGCTTTTTGAGGTCTTCTACAATTTTTTCTCTTGCATCTTTAGATGGCATTCCATTTAATTCTTCAATAATCTTATTTTGCTTGCCCTGAGCTTGTCGAAGGGTCATTTTGCCATAATTGTTTATAACTTTAATGATCGGCAATTTATGTCTTTCTGATATTTCAAAATCTAGCATATCGTGGGCAGGGGTCACTTTAACCGCGCCTGTGCCGAATTCCATTTCAACTGCCGAGTCGGCGATAACAGGGATTTCTCGGTTTGCAATAGGTAGGATTAAAATTTTTCCTATGAGATTTTTGTATCGTTTATCTTTTGGATTTACAGCCACTGCAGAGTCACCGAGCATTGTTTCCGGTCTAGTTGTAGCTACTACGATATATTTTTGAGATTTGAGATTTGAGATTTGAGATTTTAACGGGTACTTAATAAAATACAATTTCCCTTTTGTTTCTTCGTACTCCAATTCAAGGTCAGAAAGTGATGTTTGGCATCTTTTGCACCAATTCACAACTCTATCTCCCTGATAAATCCAGCCCTTTTTATAATAATGAAGAAAAGCTGTTTCTACTGCTTCAACATATTCTTTGTCCATAGTGAATCTTGCGCGTGACCAGTCGCAGGACGCGCCGAGTTTTTTCAATTGGTCTAGAATGATGTTTCCGTATTTTTCTTTCCATTCCCAAACCCTTTTTATAAATTTTTCTTTACCTAAATCGTGACGGGTAAGCCCTTGTTTTTTAAGTTCTTTTTCAACAATATTTTGGGTGGCGATTCCGGCATGGTCAGTGCCTGGTAGCCATAAAGTTTTATATCCTTCCATTCTTTTTTTTCTAATTAAAATGTCCTGGATTACAGCGTTTAAGGCGTGGCCCATATGAAGCGTGCCAGTGATATTAGGCGGGGGAATGGCAATACAAAAATTTTTAATTTTTAATTTTAAATTTTTAATTTTGGCAACAGGCAAATTATCAGGGTTGAAGTACCCGCTTTCTTCCCAGAGTTTGTATATCCTATCCTCTGTTTCTTTTGGGTCATATGGCTTTAGCAGTTTCTCATCCATCATTGTAAATAATAGCAAAAAAACTTATTATTTCAAAGTCAAATTTCCGTCTGCTTTGAGTTTTTCTGGATTAGTAAATTGTTTTTTGAGGATTCGAAAATAGGCGGCCACGGCGACCATGGCCGCGTTGTCGCCTGTGAATTTAATTTCTGGTGTTAAAAGCTCGGCTTTTAACATTTGAGATACGGATGATTGGAGTTGCTTGCGCAGTTCTTCATTTGCCGCCACGCCGCCGCCCAGAATGATTGTTTTTACTTTATATTCTTTTGCGGCTCGGATTGTTTTAGAAATTAATACATCAATGACTGCCTGTTGGAATTCGGCGCAAATGGCTGCGCGCAACGTGGAACGCGTAACTCGCAACGAGGAATTTTTTAAATCGCGAAGTAAATATAATACGGCTGTTTTTAAACCAGAGAACGAGAAATCGTAGTTTTTGCTATTAATCATTGGCCGTGGTAAATTAATTTTGAGATTTGATTTTTGAGGTTTAATTTTAGTTGCCATTTTGGCAACGATCGGTCCGCCGGGATAGGGAAGATTTAACATTTTTGCCACCTTATCAAAGGCCTCGCCTGCCGCGTCGTCTCGCGTCTGGCCGATGATTTTATAATTCCAGCCGTAGGCTGGTCCGCCCTTGGCGGACATCAATACTAATTCCGTATGCCCACCGCTAACCAGCAATGCTATTGCTGGAAATTTAATTTTTTCCGCCATAGGCGGATCCGCCTTTGGCGGAGAATTTAGGAGCGAAGCGACGATGTGTCCTTCCATATGATTCACAGCGATTAATGGTTTTTTCCATTTTTTCGCCAAATCTTGCGCGAAGTTTATGCCTGTCCATAATGCCGGTTCTAAACCCGGTCCGATTGTTACGGCTATAAAATCTGTTTCTTTTTCCGGATTTTTCAGCTTACTTTCTTTCAACGCCTTATTTAAAACAATAGGTAAGTTTTTTATATGCTCGCGCTTGGCCAGATTCGGCACAACTCCTCCCCATTTGGCATGGATTTTTATCTGCGAGGCTATTATATTTGATAAAATTTTTCCGCCATAGGCGGATCCGCCCTTGGCGGAAAATCGCAAGTTTTTTGATTTTTCTTTTGTTTCAACAACCGCGATTGCGGTTTCGTCGCAAGATGTTTCAATGGCAAGAATTATCATGAAGGCGTGCGTTCGAAAAAAGGTGTAAATCCAAAATTCATATTATAATTTTAATTTTTTCACACTGTGAAGAAATATCAACCAGTTCTTGTTCGGTAAACGCATCCTGAGCGCAAGGATATAAAATATTATCTTCTTTGTAAATGTGGTCTCTTAAAAGAGAAATCATAGATTGAGTATTTTCTTTGAGTTTGGCCTTATCATTTTTCTGCAAAGATTCTCTCATTTTAGCAAGATAATCTCTTTTGGCGGCGTGTTCTAACAACATCATGCCAATAGGCCCGCCTTCATTAGGTATGCCTTTCTTTTCTAGGGCGGGGAATAAAACTTGTTCCTCTTTTTGATGATGAGGCTCGGCAAATATTTCTGTAAAGTGCAAAAATTCCTCAATTTTTGCCTGATCAATAGTTGGTTGATTAATCGTTGTCTCCAAATCGGCAAGATGCGTCAGAATATTTTGATGATCCGATTTTAACTCTTCTATGCAATTATGATGATTACAATGGTTAGACATACATGTTTATTATACAATTTTAGAGAGAAAAATAGAAGGCGGTGGGGGAAAAAATTTTTGCAATCAAGAATTTTTTTTCATTTTTATCAATAGAGGATTTTCTTGATGTCTCCCGCATTGAATTGGGCAAGATGCAGTATGAATTTGCGGACAAAGCGCATAAGAAATAATTTAATAAACAAAACATTCAAAATTATACGATATTATATAATTTTTTTTAAATTGCGGAGGAGGTGAGATTCGAACTCACGAAGAGATTTATCCCTTACCGCTTTTCGAGAGCGGCCCTTTCAACCACTCAGGCACTCCTCCAAAAATATGACCCCGTGGGGATTTGAACCCCAGTTAACGGATTGAAAACCCGCTGTCCTAGACCAGGCTAGACGACGGGGCCATTTTTAAGGGCCGATGCGCCCACGAAGGATCGAACTTCGGGCCTTTTCGATGTCAACGAAACGCTCTACCACTGAGCTATGGGCGC
>JBBTUP010000054.1:0-4325 GCA_038063695.1 Patescibacteria group bacterium | reverse complement strand
TTTGTGGGATTAGTGAGAAAGCCAGGGCAGAAAATTTATCTTTGGAAAACTGGAAATGTGTTTATGAACAAATCTAATTTAAAATCGCTCTATAGAATCTAAGGTAATAAGGGAAATATTTCTTTATTGTTGGAATCATAAGATTTTCAACGGGCGCAAAATCATCTTTTAATGTTATTCCTTTGGATGTGATAATCTTATTTTGGTCAACAAGAAAATTGGCAAAAGCGGCCGTGTTATCATCTTCCATCATATCTTTTTTTAATTGTGCCGCAGATTTTCGGTTTTCGCTGTTTAACCCGACAAGAATTATACTTTGCACAGAAGAATATTTTTCTCCTAGCGCAAAAATATAATAGTTCGGGAAGATGTCAGAAAAAGTTTTTAGCATGTTTTGGAAAAATTCTGAACCCTTTCCATTTAATGAGGAGATAAAATTTAATGCATAAATCCCGTTATCACTTAATCTGTTTCTGATCAATCCCGTAAATTCAAGAGTCATTAAGTGCCAGGGAACCGATATAAAAGAATTATATGCATCTCCAAAAATTAAATCGTATTTTTTTTTGTCTTTTCTAAAATATATTCTGGCATCCTCTGAAAAAGTTCTTATCTGTTTGTCGTTGAGATTAAAGTATTTTTTTGCTATACCAGTTACTTCTTCGTCGATTTCCGTCACTGAAACATCAGAATTTTTATAGAACTCAGACATTTTTTTTGGAAGCGTGTAAGCGCCGCCGCCTATAACATGTATCTTTTTTATGTCAGGGTTTATTTTCTGAAAAATCGGATATAAAGAAGTGTATAAAAAGGGCGGCTCATATTTTTCTTTATATTCTATGCTGTGTGAATCAAAATCCAAAAAAAGGATTCTAGCCGGCCTTATAATTTCCGGCGCATTTGAATCGACAACTCTGGCCATATAATAACCGGTTTCTTTTTCAAAAACGATGTTTGGAGGGAGTTGTTTTTCGTCAATCAAATTTATAAATAACAAAGCAAATATAAGAAAAAGAATTGTTAAAAATAATTTTTTCTTTTTCCCGGCAATTAAAAAAAATATTCCTAAAACAAATAATATAGAGGCGATTATATAAAGAGTCAAAAAACTTCCTATGGTTTTTATAAAATAAAATCCAGTCATGAAAACACCCAATATACTGCCCAAAGACCAAATAGCCGATAATATGCCATATCTCTTGCCTATCTCTGAAAAATTGTCAGCATACATTTTTAAGACCATCGGTTGGATTGACCCTATAGAAAGAGAAGGCAAGAGAAATAAAAACAGAGAAACTATAAGGACTACCCAAAGAATGTCAAGGTTTATAAAAATAAAAGAACGGGCTGTTTTTTCAAGTAAGGGAATGACAAAAATAAAGATTGAGGATAATATAAAGGCTGACGCAAGGAATCTATTATCCTTATATTTATCAATGATAATTCCTCCAAGATAACTTCCTAATGAAAGCCCTAAGAGCGTTATGCCAATTACTGATGTCCACGTAAATATAGACGAACCGACAATGGGCGCCATGATGCGCGCAGATACAAGTTCCAGAGTCATTAAGGCGAATCCTGCCGCAAACGAACTTAAAATGTAAAGATATTTAAGCATTTTCACAATGTAGAATTAGATAAATAGAAAATTTCAATAATAAAAATAATCAAAAACACAAAATAAGCTAAAAAAATATATTTTTCCTCAAACTTTTCTTTATTGATAAGCAAAAAAAGAATCAGTCCGAATAATCCAGCAGTAAAAAATGTCCAAATATTTAAAAAGAATACAAAGGATACTAAAATCATGGAAAAAAAGAAAAAAGTTCCTATTAACAGCTTAGATTTTTTTTCTCCCAGAATAACAGGCAATGTTTTTATTCCGTATTTTTTATCACCTTCAATATCTTTAAGATTTTTTACATTTTCAACAAGAAAAACAACTCCTATTATACACAAGGCATATTTAAAAGGAAATACATTTAAGTTTTCTGTGCCTACAGTAAAGAAAAATCCAGCAAGAACAGCAAGTAATGCATTTATTGCGATTAGCAAAGAAGAAATAATCATAAATCTTTTGAGGCGCAGCGGCTGCGCGGAATATATATGATAGATTGCCATAAATATTAAGATAAAAATGAAAGTGTAAAATCCTGACAAGAACGCGAAGTTTAAGGAGAAAAACAAAAAAAGATATTTTATGGATTTCCATTCGTTTGTTGAGATTTCTTTTTTTACTAAGGGCCTGTTTTTGTTTGAAATTTCGTCAATTCCAATGTCTTCTTCGTCGTTTTCCCACACGGCAAAAAGCCATGCAAACAAAAAGGCGGAAAAGAGCGAAACAAGTGACACAATATCAAAAAGCGACCCGAAGATTGTTTGATTGTCTAATTTACCTAATTTAATTCCTAAAATCATCCCTATAAAAATTAAAGAGTAATAATAAACGATTCTTAAATAGCGGAAATTTTTTAAAGATGAGAATAATTTTTTGGAATCATAAAAAAAGAAGCACCAACTGAGAAGCATCGCATCTATCAATAATAGGATAATAGACAGCGTTATTGAAAAATTTTTTTCAGTATCTTGCTTTGCCAGCGGCTTGAATTTGCTTAAATCAGAAATGAAAGACCGGTAATTTGTTGTTGAAATAGACGGTTCCTGCTTGTAGAAAAAATTATAAATTGACGTCACGCTTATTTCTTGCGGATTATTCGATAGAGTATTTTTTACTGCAAAAACAAATGTCGGTAAAATTGTAAAGGAATATATTATGGAGTAAAGAATTATTATGCCTATCAAAGAACGACCGATTTTTTTTGTCTTTAGAAAAATATAATATCCAACTGACAACAGGACTATTGCCACTTCTATTTTAATGCCCCAGCCGAATTTAACGCCCGGATTATCTCCCCAGAAATAAATAAACGATTTTATCAATTGTTCTACACTTCCTGTCCCGAAAGAATATATGTTTTTATTATTTAGCAAAAGATCTGCGATTGGCGGAATTAATATTATAAAAGAAAAGAAGGCGCCCAAACGGCTAATTTTTTCTATTTTTTCCTTGGTAATGATTTTTAAAAGAATAAAAGAAGACAGAAAAACAGCAGAAAACCAAAGAGGGAAATGAAAAAAGGTGTCTATTATCCCAGTCATAAATCCTTCGCCATATGAATTGGCGTAATTTTCCAGAAAATTCCTGAAGAATGAAGCAACATAGATTAAAAAGAATATCTGCCAAAAAGAGATTTGGCTGTTTTCTATTTTTTGGAGCCACTTTTTTAGCATATTATCAATTTTATCATAAATAGTTTTTATTTATCCACATTAGATTGATAATCCTTGTGGTTTATTGTTTAATAGATAATGTTATAATAAAGATGGCGGAATATAATGAATTTTTGTGGAGAAATTACTGAACAAAAAATTTATTCTGGTATTTTTATCAATACTGCTGGTGGTTGGCGGATTGATTTTGATTTATAGATTAAAAGGTGACAATGTTGATAATAGCAATGATAACGCCATAAAATATCAAAAAGAAGGCAGTAACGAGACTGAAATCCTTCTGAAAAACAGCAGTTATAAAGATACGGATAATGATGGCTTAAAAGATTGGGAAGAAGTTCTTTGGAAAACAAATCCTGATAATCCAGATACAGACGGAGATGGAGTTATAGACGGGGATGAAATCAAGCAAAACAGGAATCCGACAGTAGCCGGACCTAATGATTCCCTTGATTTAAAATTACCATCAGGCAAGATATCCGCAGGAAAAGAGAATAACAATCTTATTCAAGAAGAAATGTCGCGGTCATTCTATGAGTATATTAAATTGAAAGAGGAAGCGGGCGGAGGAAAATTAAGCGAATCCACGCAGGAAGAACTCACCAACAACTTTTTGGATATTTTTGAAGAAGAGATTATTGATAAATACAAAGAAAGCGATGTTAAAATATCAAATGACGACACAAAAGAGGCGATTAAAAAATACGGCAATGAATTAGGCAGTACAGTTGATAAGTACAGGATTCAGGAGAATGAAATTGAAATTTTCCAACGCATTATTCAGGAGATGAAAGAAGAAAATACGCCAAATGACCAAAGAGCGAATACTTTGAGCAAATTGGGTTCTATCGCTGACCTTTACAGCAGCGCGGCCAAAGATATGCTGAAGATTTCAATTCCCGCAAGTTTTAAAAAAGAGCACCTTGATTTAATGAATAATTTTGAAAATCTGGCTGTATCGCTGAAAGACATGCAAATGGCCTATGATGACCCGATAGTGACCTTGAGAGGACTTTATAATTATTATATTGAAG
>JBBTUP010000053.1:0-2505 GCA_038063695.1 Patescibacteria group bacterium | reverse complement strand
TATGGAATTTGATTTGAAGAAAATTTTAGGGAAAGAGCAGGAAAAGAAATTTGCCACGCCGGCAGAGGAACTGGAGTATTTGCGCAAGCAGTATGAGACCAAAAAGGCCGTTATGGAAAAAGCGCAAGAGGCAATTAAGCCCCAAGAGGCAATAAAACCGCAGGAGATCGCATCAGAAGTTATAAAGGAGCACGCGCAAGCGAAACCGGAAGCAATCGCCAAGCCGGAATATAAAATTTCTCAAAAACTTGAGAAATCTATGGTTTCCAAATTATTGGAATTGGAACCGGAATTCCATGACCAGCAAATAGAGGAACTTTTAGGCATTGCAGAAGCGCAGGGAATTTTAAACGCAATTTCTGTTGTTAAAAAATTGAGAAACCCGCATCTTGAGGACGATTTGCATCGCGCGCTTGTACAGTTCTACCTGAAGATAGATCCAACTAAAATAAAGGCTAGCAAAAAAATCGGCCAGGCTATGGACATGGTTCTTTATGAAGTGACAATGCCGCAGGAAGATATTGCAGAGGGAAAAACTTTCAAAGATTTTGTTTCTGCCATGGAACAGTTTTATGCTGGTATGGTAACAGCGCAAGATGATGTAAGCAACCATAGCATAGTGTTTGAAATAGGCATACCGGTAGTGGGCGAAGAAATAGTTTTTTATGCGGCAGTGCCAAGAAAAAGGAGGCAGATGTTTGAAAAGCAAGTAGAGGCGCTTTTCCATAATGTAAAATTGGAAGAGAAAAAAGGCGATTATAATATTTTTAAGCCAGAGGGCGTTGGCGCAGGAGCAATATTGTCTCTAGAAAATAATCCGGTGCTACCGATAAAAACATACGATAAATTTGACCTTGACCCGCTTCTTGTTATTATCAATGCTTTTTCCAAACTGCAGAAAATAGGCGAGGGAGCGGCTTTGCAAATTGTTGTTTCGCCTGACGAGGGTGAGTTCCATAAAAAAATAAAATGGGTGATAGATGATATGCGCAAGGGCAAACCATTCAAGGAGGCGCTTAAGCATACGGAAGGCATGTTAAGCGAACTTACCTCGGCTTTCGGCGAATTATTTAAACCAAGTAAAAAAGAGGAAGAAAAAGACCCCTCAAAAAATTTTGTTGACGAGAATCTTTTAAAACTTCTAGATGAAAAAGCGTCTCGGCCTGCAATGCTTGTTAATGTTCGTCTTCTTGTTTCTGCTGAAGACCCTGAAAAAGCATATAGTATTTTAAAAGAACTGGAAAGCGCATTTATGCAGTTTAAAGAAATGCAAGGTAATAGTTTAAGATTCAGGGATGCAATGGGTAAACAATTGGACGAATTATTTTATAAATTTTCTTTCCGCCTTTTTGACAAGGGTGAGGCAGTTTATTTAAATACCGCGGAATTAAGTTCTATCTTTCATTTTCCAATTGGCGTTTCCTCAATTTCTCAACTCAAATATATGAAATCAAAAGATGCGCCCCCGCCCCTTAATTTGCCGGAGGACGGTTTGCTTCTAGGTGAAAATGCTTATAGAGGGAAAAAAACTGATGTGTATGTGAGAGTTCCGGACAGGCGCAGGCATTTTTATATAATCGGCCAGACAGGTACTGGAAAGACCAATTTAATGAAGGATATGATAATTCAGGATATAGAGAATGGCGATGGAGTTTGCTATATAGACCCGCACGGCTCTGATCTGGAAGATATACTGGAACGGATACCTAAAGAGAGATTAGAAGATGTTGTTTATTTTAATCCCGCTGATATTGCCAGACCAATGGCATTAAATATGCTGGAATATGACGAGAAGCATCCAGAGCAGAAAAGTTTTGTTGTCAATGAACTCTTAGGGATATTTAAAAAACTTTACGGCTCATCGCCTGAATCAATGGGTCCGATGTTTGAGACATATTTTAGAAACGCCACTATGCTTGTGGTGGAGGATCCGAAATCCGGTAACACGCTTTTGGATATTGCCAGAGTGATGAGTAATAAGAATTTCCGTGATTATAAATTATCGCAATGTAATAATCCAGTGGTTTTGTCTTTTTGGAAGGAGATTGCGGAGAAAACAGGTGGTGAGGCCTCTTTGCAGAATATGGTTCCTTACATTACCAGCAAATTTGATAATTTTATGTCAAATGAAATTATGAGGCCGATTATAGCGCAGGAAAAGTCATCTTTTAATTTCAGGCAGATAATGGACCAGAAGAAAATTTTTCTGGTGAACTTATCCAAGGGCCGACTTGGAGACATAAACTCGCATCTTTTAGGATTGATCGTAGTTGGAAAGATTCTTATGGCCTCTCTTTCCCGCGTTGATATGCCTGAAGATGAACGGCCAGATTTTTATCTCTATATAGATGAATTTCAAAATGTTACCACTGACTCAATCGCCACGATTCTTTCTGAGGCGAGAAAGTATAGACTGGGCATGGTAATGGCGCATCAGTTCATAGGCCAACTGGAGGAGAATATAAAAAAAGCGGTTTTTGGCAATGTTGGCTCAATGATTGTTTT
>JBBTUP010000052.1:0-3959 GCA_038063695.1 Patescibacteria group bacterium | reverse complement strand
GGATATTCTCCGTTGCTTTCGGGATATTTCGTGATGGAGGAGAGAAAAGTAAATATCCCAATTAATAAAGGTCCGCTGGCTACCTATCCCAAAAGCCAGCTTTTTTATTTTTAAACCACTTGGCTATCGCATAGCCAAACCTTGTAAATATTCAATGAAATCCTTTTTAAAATCTTTTTCAGTAATATCAAATATCTCACGAAATAAATCTTTATTCATTATGCCTAACCATTGATAGTTATCTATAAACTCAACGGTATGTTTATGATTTTTTAATCCTTTTTCCTTCCAATGAGGTTCTATTAATTTAATCGGATTAGAAAAAATATAGTAAGGAATATGAATAAAATGTTCATCTTTTTTTAATAGAATTATTTTTGATCTTCCTTGAAATAAAACCCCACTCCTTTCATTCTTCAAATTAAAATATTGCGTGTAACCACTAGTTAATTTTTTAGAAAAAATACTACTACCTCCATCAATAATTTCTTGTACTAAAATGTGATAATGATTTGGCATTAAACACCAACAAAGAATGTCTACTAATTTTTCTCTTTTAACCTTCGGCTTTCGCATAGCCGAACGACGTATATTATAAGGTAAAATAGTTAAATCCTTATCATTAAAATCCTCTAAATTATGTAAGAAACGATAATAATCTTTACTATCAAGAAAAATTTTTCTTTTTTCTACGCCTCTATTTAAAATATGAAAAATATCACCTTTCATATTGTTTATTATTTTTGGCTATCGCATAGCCAAATTTTATATCTTTATCATCACGTATTTTAATTCCTGAATATTGAGCGGGATACGAAATAGTATTTTTTGAAAAGCGTCTGAGATATTCACTTCCACCCTTTCCGCAATTCCCACAACCAATGGCTTCATACCAGAGGTTGTAACAAGGTCGCCTGATTTCACTTCCACAGAACGCGGAAAAACAATTTCAAAATTTTCTCCCCCCCTACCAATTGCAATGGCCGAGATGCCTGAGGGCTGGAGAACAACATTTATTTCCTCTCCCTCAAAAGAAATCAGTTTAATCTTGCTTGTCTGAAAAAAAACATCCACAACATATCCTATAAGCACATTGCCATACGCAGTAACCATCATGCCTTTTTCAATCCCATTGTCTAAACCGGCATCAAGAAGAAGCGTGTCATAAGGCGCTTGGGGCGGTTTCAATATAATAGAAGCCACCATGTATTTCTCTTTATCATCTCTAGATAAGAGATTTTTTAATTCCAGATTCTGCTGTTCAATAATGCCGCATTGAAGATTCCTTGATTCCAATTCAAAAATCTTTTCCTTTAGAGATTTATTCTCTTGATTAAGAAAAGATTTTTCTTTAAATACCAGAAACGTGTTCCCGAAAAAATTACCAATATCCTTATTCAAAGCAATTATCGGCTTAAAAACAATTAGCAACGGCCTTGAAACAAGTTGGAAGAATCCCTCTTTAAAAAAGGCAAAAAAAGCAAGCAATATAATAATACTTGCAATAACTGTTATCCTTTTTTTGTTTCTGTTTCTCATAATTATACATAATATTATTATCGCGGAGGCATATTATCTTCTTCGTCTTCCACAAGAATATCGCGCAACTTATCAATATCTTCAAGGACGATGCCTGTGCCCCTGACAACAGCGGTTAAAGGATCCTCTACAATATTTATCGGAATCTTGGTTTCTTCCTCTAAAAGATTGGGCAAGCCCCTTAAATATGATCCTCCTCCCACAATAGTAATCCCCCTGTGCATTATATCAGAAACAAGTTCTGGCGGGGTTTCTTCTATCACTTCTTTTACTGCATTGACCAGTATCATTATTGACTTCATTATTGCCTCCTTTATATCCGAATCAGTAACCACCACTTCGCGCGGCAAGCCAGTGACAAGATCCCTGCCCCTTATAGTTGACTCCAACCCTTCGGGTTTCTTGGCAACAGAACCAATGGCAATTTTTACATCTTCAGCCGTTTTCTCTCCCAAAAGTATTTTAAATTCATCTCTTGCATAATTTATAATATCTTGATTTAATTTATCTCCCGCAATTCTCATATTCTTGGAAGTAACGATTCCTCCTAGAGAAATGACTGCAATATCTGTTGTTCCGCCGCCTATATCTATAATCATATTGCCCACAGGATCGTGGACCGGCAAACGTATGCCTATTGCTCCAGCCATTGGCTCTTCTATTATATAGACCTCTCTAGCGCCAGCATTTTTAGCAGCATCGCGCACTGCCCTTGCCTCAACATTGGTAATGCCTGAAGGAACACCAATAACAACCCTGGGTCTCACAAAAAGCTTTGACTTGTCTTTGTGCACTTTCTTTATGAAATGGGCTAACATTTCTTCTGTTATTTCAAAATCAGATATAACCCCTTCAATTAAAGGTCTGATAACGGCAATATGCCCAGGTGTCCTACCTACCATTTTTTTCGCCTCATTACCTATTGCCACTATCTGACCTGTTTTCTGGTTTAATGCAACAACAGAGGGCTCATTTATAATAATCCCGTGTCCGCGCACATAAACAAGCGTATTGGCCGTACCCAAGTCAATTCCTATATCGTGCGAAAATAATTTATAAAATCTATCCAACATATTTCATTAAATCATTTTTTGAAATTAATTTTGTCTCTTTCTCGCTTCTCTTTTTGATTTCTATCTTGTCTTGTTTAAGAGTTTTCTCGCTCACTATCACTCTGTATGGTATGCCGATTAAGTCTGCGTCTGCGAATTTTTCTCCCGCACTCGCATCTTCCCTGTCATCATACAATACCTCTAAATTATTCTTCTGCAAATCCTTATAAATTGCGTCAGAAAATTCATTAATTTTGAGATTTAATTTTTGAGATTTAATTTTGAGTAGGTGTACTGCGAACGGCGCGACTGATTCCGGCCATATTATGCCCTTGTCATCATGATTAACCTCTGTAATAGCACCCATCAATCTTCCAAGCCCGATGCCATAGCATCCCATTATAATATCCTTTTGACTGCCGTCTTCGTCAGTAAATTTAAGATTAAAAGGGCTTGAATACTTGGTTTTTAAGGGGAAAATATTACCCACTTCTATGCCTTTTTTTTCAATCAAATCCTTGTTTTTGCACTGGGGGCATGTATTTTGCTCGCTTATAATCTCTTTATTTACCGCAATTTTGCACTTCTCGCAAAGAAATATGATATCCTCGCCGGCATCAGTTATTGTTTGAAATTCATGGGAATATTTAGAAAAACTTCCGCCAGAGGCAAATGTTATGTATGTTTTGTCCCCGATTCCTGCTTTGTCAAAAATATTTTTATAATGCGTTTTCATCTTTTCATAATATTTCTCCATATCTTTTTCGTCTTTATGAAAAGAGTACGAATCTTTCATCACAAATTCTCTTCCTCTCAATATTCCGGACTTAGCCCTTTTTTCGTCCCTGAATTTTGTCTGTATCTGAAAAAGATAAAGCGGAAGATTTTTATATGAAAGAGAAAATTTTCCGACCAAGGGAGAGATTATTTCTTCATGTGTTGGACCAAGAGCAAAATCGTTTTTAGAATAAAAACTTGTAAATTTAAATAAGGTATCGTATGTTTCCCACCTGCCTGTCTTTAGCCAGTTTTCTTTTGGCTGGAGAACCGAGAGTAAAATTTCCTGTCCGCCCGCCTCAATCATTTCTCTCCTTATTATCTCTTCAATCTTCTTAAGGACTCTGAAACCAAGGGGCAGAAAATTATAAACGCCGGCCATCATCTTATCTATAAAACCTGCTTGAATAAGGAGTTTGGCATTGCTGGAAACCTCGTCTTTCGGAGCTTCTCTTAAAGTTTTTGGAAACAATTTTGACTGCAGCATTCTTATATATTAGACCAAAAAATTCCCCGAGTCAAAAAATAAAAGACCCAGGATTATGCCCAGGCCTTTGTTAAAAAAAACTTCAAAAAGGAGTGTCTGAAGAA
>JBBTUP010000051.1:0-1380 GCA_038063695.1 Patescibacteria group bacterium | reverse complement strand
ATTATCAAGGAAATTCCTCCGAGTAAACCTGTTGTGGCAACAAAAGAAGGCAAAACCCCCAATCCTGATTCAAATCTAGCGCTCCAGAATAATGTAAAATTTACCATCTGTGGCTTGAACTTTAACCAATCGTATAAAAATGTATTAGGACCTGAACCTAAAATAATTTTTTCTTTTAATGTTTCCGTTACAACGTGGTATGTCGACGACCATGAAGGTCTAACTTCAATTGAAGTTGTATTTAAAAAATTATTAAAATCGTTAAGTAAATTCCTGCCAAGAATTATAAAAAGAATTATTAAGAACAGAAAAAAAGTTATTCTTACGAACTTACCTTCATTATCCAAATCACCTCCTGAATTATGTTTAAGAAAAGAATCGGACAAAAGATAAATCAAAAAGATAAAAACGAAAGAACCGAATATAATCCAAGAATTCAGATGATTAACAAAAAGCATTGCCAAAAAAGAAAAAGATAAAATAATAGAAAGGAACACTTTGTAGCTTTTTTTAAATTTTGCCAATTCAAGAAGAGGGAGAGAGAGGAGAGCAATAAATCCGAAAAATATTGAGAATTCATTCCACGTTCCGATCAAATTAAAAGTGGGGCCGAGAAACAAGCCCATCTTCGGTATAGAAATGTTAAATTTCGAAACAAATATCTGAAATATCTGAAATATAAACACTATGATTGCAGAGAAAAAAATTAAATTGTATATGCTGGAAATTTTTTTCTCTGTTGAAGAAAAAACAGCCCCTAGAAACAAAATCAATCCATAAAATAATACGGCCATAAAAGTTCCCGACTCATAACCATAACCAAAAATAGAAATTAATTTGTTGGAGGATAATAAACTAGAAACTAACCAAACAACAATTATTGCCAATAAAGGAAGGAAAATAAAGCTTTTAGGTATCTTAATATAACCTTTATTCAAAGAACTAAAAAGCCAAAAAACAAGGATTATTGGTATGCCTATAAAAAATACAAGCCCTTTGCTAAATTGAAAAGGCAAGAATGTGACTGGCAACACAAAAATCGGTAATAAAAGTAAAAAAACATAAAAACATTTCTCGGCAATAGATTCCCAATTTTTCTTTGGAGTTAATTGTGATGTTGTTTTTTCTAATTTATCCATAAATATAATTATACATAATAGGGAAGAAAAATCAAAAACCCACCCTTTAGAGGTGGATCTCTGATTATTGCCTTACGCCTATAAGCCGGATTCTGTCCTCCCTATCTTTTATAAAAAGGTGGGGATGTATGGTCATTTATCTGCTCGCAATAATTACTTATCGGAGTCAAGCGGCACTCCCCCATATCCTTTTTAAAAAAGAAGGGGGCACGGCCTTGCACCAGACAAGGTTTTCCATCCT
>JBBTUP010000050.1:0-2047 GCA_038063695.1 Patescibacteria group bacterium | reverse complement strand
ATAATGAAGCTTCTTTCTAAAAATTTAATAACAGCCATGATTATAATGATAATCCTGGCTACTGCATATTCTTTAATTACAGAGAATACAAAAAAACACGAAGAAATTTCCATTTCGCAACTGGTGAAGGAAATAAATTCTGGCAATGTTAAAACAATTAGTATAACAGGAGAAGGTTTGGAGATTACTTTCAAAGACGGAACAATCAAGACTTCCAAAAAAGAAGTGGAATCATCTCTTTCTCAGACGCTTGTTAATTATGGAGTGGCGCAGGATAAGTTAAAAGAAATTGACCAAAAAATAGATAATCCTTCGGGAGTTCTTTTTTGGTTGGGCACAATATTGCCGTTTTTGCTTCCTTTTTTGCTGATAATCGCTTTCTTTTGGTTTCTTTCCCGTCAGGTCAAGAGTTCCAGTTTGCAGGCCTTTAGTTTTGGCCAGTCAAGGGCGCGCGTTATTGGTCCAGGCGATGAAAAAGAAAAAATCACTTTTAAGGATGTTGCAGGCGTAAAAGAGGCAAAAGAGGAATTGCAGGAGATTGTGGAATTTCTCAGGAATCCCAAAAAATTTTTAGATATTGGCGCGCGTATTCCCAAGGGAGTGCTTTTAATGGGAGCGCCTGGCACGGGTAAGACGCTTTTGGCCAGAGCCGTGGCTGGCGAAGCAGGAGTGCCGTTTTTTCATATTTCCGGTTCGGAATTTGTGGAAATGTTTGTAGGCGTAGGCGCTTCTAGAGTTAGGGATTTATTTAAGATGGCAAAAAAGGCGGCGCCTGCCATTATTTTTGTTGATGAGATTGATGCTGTTGGCAGGCACAGGGGAGCTGGTTTGGGCGGAGGTCATGATGAGAGAGAACAGACGCTTAATCAAATTCTTGTAGAGATGGACGGTTTTGAACCGCATGAAAAAGTTATTGTGATGGCTGCCACAAACAGGCCAGATGTCTTAGATCCCGCATTGCTTAGACCGGGTAGGTTTGACCGCCGTGTTGTTTTGGATTTACCGGACATAGAAGACAGGGACCAGATTCTTAAAATTCATGCCAGAAAAAAACCGCTTGATGTCGATGTAAAAATAAGGGTGATTGCGGAAAGAACTCCGGGTTTTTCCGGAGCTGATTTACAGAATCTTATGAACGAAGGAGCGATTTTGGCAGCGCGAAGCGGGCGTAAAAAAATAATACAAGATGACTTAATTAGGTCTATAGAAAAAGTTATGCTTGGACCGGAAAGAAAAAGCCACTTATTATCTGTTGAAGAGAAAGAAATCGTATCTTATCATGAGGCAGGTCATGCTATTGTGGCTTCTGTAATGCCCCACGCAGATCCGGTGCATAAGGTTTCCATAGTTTCTAGAGGAAGGGCGGCAGGATATACATTGAAATTACCAATAGTTGAGAGGCGCCTTTTTTCGCGTAAGCACTTTTTAGATGAATTGGCTGTGGCTCTTGGCGGATATGCTGCTGAAAAAATAATTTTTAACGACTTAACAACTGGCGCGGCAAATGATATAAAAATAGCAACAGATGTGGCGCGGGCGCTTGTCACTAAATACGGTATGTCTGAAAAAATAGGCCCGGTTGCTTTGGGAGGGGCTGAAGAACTTGTTTTTTTGGGCAGGGAAATTTCAACTGAAAAGAGTTACTCTGAAGAAGTTGCTAAAGAAGTTGATGAAGAAGTGAGCAAGTTTATGAATGATGCGGAGAAAACAGCCAGAGATGTTTTAAAAAAGCACAGTAAAGCACTTGATGCCATTGCTAAAAAACTTATAGAGAAAGAGACAATAGAGAGAGAAGAATTTGATTCTTTGATAAAATCATTCGGGATAAAGTTAAAAAAAGCAGGTAGTCATAAAGTGTGAAGAAAATAAATTGGCGGGCACATAGCTCAACGGTGGAGCATCGAGCTTATACCTCGAGGGTTCCAGGTTCGAATCCTGGTGTGCCCAATAGGGTTTTTACCCCGTAGTGAAATGAAATTTCTAACTACGGGGCGAGTCCCTCCGCACGCATTTTACTTGCCTCGTAGCCCCGCTCTAGGAGGATGTT
>JBBTUP010000049.1:0-11070 GCA_038063695.1 Patescibacteria group bacterium | reverse complement strand
GCCCACTCTTTTTATCTTGCTCCGTTTTTAATAATATCAGTGAGTGGCACAATAAATTTAATATACAAACACCTTGAAGAAAAAAATGTATGGGAGTCAGTAAAATTTCCTGTCAGTATTTTTTTAATTATAATTGTATTATTTTCCACCATATCAACGGGATTATCCGGCCCTGATATAATATTTTTCAACCATTTTGATTATAAAGACACTGACCTTAACCGAGTAAAACAAGGCGGAGAATACTTAAAATCCCTTACATCTCCTGAAGATAAAATGCTCGTTATAGGCATGCCGCATCACGCCCTTATGGCTGAAAGATATGAATTTCCTCCGTTAATAAATACTGATATAATTTATTATAATATAGATGATTCAGAAATATTAAAGAGATATAAATTTTATAATTTTGATATATTGCTGAAATGGCTTAAAAATGAGGCTACCATAGTAGTATTCCAAAAAGACGACCTGAAAAACAGCACCGCTTTCCAGGACGGAGAAGGCAGGATTGAAACATTTGAAAAAATACTTAACGAAAAATATGAATTTGCAGGAAGCATAGAAAATGTGTATCCTAGAAAATACACCGTGGCTGATGGTATTATGAATATATACAGAAGAAAATAAAAATATGAATAAAAAAATCTCAATTGTAATTCCGGTCTATAATGAAGAAAATTCAGTGGCACACCTCCATAAAGAAATCAAAAATATGATGGTTAAAATGAATTATGATTATGAAATAATATTCATTGATGACGGCTCAACAGATAAAACTCCAGAAATTTTAAAATCCCTTTCTCCTATAAAAATAATAAGGTTCAGGAAAAATTTCGGCCAGACATCTGCGCTAAACGCTGGAATAAAAGAATCTCAAGGCGAATACATAATAACAATGGACGGCGACGGACAAAACGACCCAACTGACATCCCAAAATTGCTTGAAAAACTGGAAAAAGAAAATTTGGACGCCGTGTCCGGCTGGAGAAAAAACCGTCAAGACCCATTCTTGAAAAAATTTTCCTCTTTATGCGCCGCAGGACTGAGAAAGTTTCTTATAAACGACGGCATTCATGACAGCGGATGCACGCTGAAAATTTATAAAAAAGAATGCTTTGAAAATATTGAATTGGCCGGAGAAATGCACCGCTTTATACCGGCGCTTCTTAAAATAAAAGGTTTTAAAATAGGAGAAATAGAAGTTAATCACAGGCCGAGAACCACAGGAAAAACTAAGTATAACTGGACCAGAGGCATAAAAGGCGTATTAGACCTCTTGTCTGTCTGGTTTTGGAAAAAATACGCGAACAGGCCGCTTCATTTATTCGGGGGATTCGGTTTATTCCTAATTATAATCTCAATACTAGCCGGCGGATTGGCTATTTATGAAAAAATCTTCTTTGGCCAAGATCTTTCCAATACTGCATTGACAGATTTATCAATGTTTGGATTTTTAATGGGAATCCAGTTTTTCGTCTCTGGCTTATTGGCAGATATTCTCTCAAAAAATTACTATGCTACAACAAAAGACAGAACCTACGATATAAAAGAAATAATCAAGAATGAATAAATTCCTCAAGAAAGGATATTTCCTCATCGGCTTATTTATCTTTATCTGGATTATTAAAGATATAGATTTTAATCATCTTAAAAATTCTTTATCTGGAATCAGTATCTCATATTTTTTACTGGCAATAATATTAAATTTTCCTAATATATTTTTCAAATCATATCGCTGGAAAAAAATAATGGATACGCAAAAAATTTTTTATTCAACTAAAAATTCTTTTTTGATGTATGGATCAAGTTCACTCCTAGGCCTTGCAACTCCCGGAAAATTAGGCGATTTTAGTAAAATTATATATCTGAAAAAAGACAATTATTCTTTTAGCAGGGCCTTTTTAGGCAACTTTTTGGACAAATTTTTTGACCTGCTCTTTATTTTTATCTTCGGTATAATTACTCTTTTTTTTCTGCCTTTAGTATCTTATCCTATCTTCAATTATTACACTCTATCTAAATGGTTAGGATTAATAATCCTAGTATTGCTGATAATAATAATTTTTTTCTATCTTAAAAACAAAGTCGCATTCTATAATCTTATTCTTGAGATATCAACGGATTTAAAAAAATTCAAATTAAAAGATACATCATATATTTTTTTGTTGACTATTACGCAATGGATTATATATTTTCTGATTATTTATTTTATTGCAATAAGCATTAATATCCATCATTTTATCAGTTTTTTTTACTTATCATTCTCATCAACCTTAGTAATATTAATTAGCCTTTTGCCAATATCAATCATGGGTATAGGAACAAGAGAAGCTGTTTTAATTTTTTTATTAACACCCTTCGGCCTTGCCAAAGAAACAATCATTCTTTTTTCCTTACTGATATTAATTAATTATTTAAGCCCATTTTTTATCTATCTTTATTGCTGGATTAAAAAGCCTCTCCTGTAAAATTAATCAAAGCTTGTTGCACCTAACGCAACCCGGAAAGAGCGATTTTTTTAATTCTCTTCTTAATTTTTTGTAAAACTCATTATTATATATATCAATAAATTCACCTTCCATTATATTTCCCACGGGCTTGTTAATAAAATGACATGGGTAAATATCGCCATTTGGAGAAAATCTCACCACGTTGAAGATATAAAGACATTTTCTCTTTAATATCTTTGAATTATCGAACCAGCTAATAATTTCTTTCTCATTTAAATTAGGATTAAAAGAAACAGGAGTTTTCATTTTGTCAATTTTGGGCATTACTGACTTTATTTTTTCCGCAATTTCACTGCCATAATCAGAAACTTCTTTTTCATAGCAATCGGGAATAATTTTTTCATTAAGACGCCTTTCACATTCTTTTTGATGATCATCGGCTTCACCTTTCGTATTAAAATATACATATGATAATTTCAGAGCATCAATACTCAAATTTTCAATAAAATCCAAAAAATTATCAAGATATTGATAATTGGATTCATTTATTACGCAGTTAACAACTATCTTTATTTTTGATTTTATCTCCTTTAACATTTTTATCGCCTCAAAGGCTTTTTTATAGACACCCAAACCCCTGAAATCATCTGTGACATTCTCGTTCATATCCAAAGAAATAATCATATAATTCAAGCCCGCTTTATCTAATTTTAACAACCTTTCTTTTGTCAATAATGTCGTATTGGTATTTATTCCCACTTTCATTTTATAAAATCTGATAGTTGATATTATCTCTTCCAAATCTTGCCTCAATAAAGGTTCTCCGCCAGTCAAAAAAAAGCTTGGCTTATATCTCGCTATTTTTTCTACAAAATCCTTTATTTTTTCCGACGACAATTCATTTTGAATCGTATGCAATTTATTTTTCGCAAACAAGCAATATTTACAATTTAAATTGCATCTGTATGTTATATCCCAGACTATATTAATCGGCCTAGTATTCAAATTAAATCGCCAACGGAATGGAAACAGAATTGAATTAAAAAATAACGGCCAAAAAGAAACTGCGCCGATTTTGAAGATATTGTGATATTGCCTTTTAAGTTGTTTTAACATAATCAATAATTTTAGGAAGCATGTTTTTTATGGAACACAACTCTATATGAAATTCGTTTTCAATATCTTTAACATTCATAGTTTTGTCTTCTGATATCTCGTTTACTTTTTCCCTGTTCAATCCGACAAATCCGCCGACAATCTTTAACAACCATAAGGGCAAAACGACAACGGGCTTGATTTTTGTTCGCGCCATAATCATATTTATCAATTCTCTGATTGTTACGGCTTCCTTACCGGCAACAGAAATTATTCTATTGTTTATCTTTTCCAATCCTGCCAAAACTATCTTGGCAAAATCATCTGTCAACAAAGGCTGCAATAAATAACTCCCGTCTCCTGGCTGAACAGCGAAAGGAAATTTTATTATCTGTTTAATAAGTTTGGCTATATAAAAATTTCCTCTCCTATTATACATAAGCGTGGGGCGAAATATTAAATATTCTAATCCTGATTTCTGTATTATTCCCTCCGCCATTTTTTTTGAAAGCGCGTATTTGCCGGGGTTTTTAAAGCCAGCGTTAAAAGAACTGACATAAATAAATTTTTGTTTCTTATCGCAGGCCGCGACCAGATTCCTTGTTAACTCACAATTTATTCTCATGCTTTTCTTTGGGTCGACGGTTCCAGAAATATGCAGTATTACCTCGCAATTTTTCAATATTTCTTTAAATTTATCGGTGTTTTCCAAATCGTCTTCTATAAAATTTATATTTTGCAGATTATTGAAAATTTTCTTTTTGTCTGGATTTCTTATTAAAAGAAAAAGATTGTGTTTCTTAGCTAAAACGGGAATCACATCTCTCCCAACCAAACCAGTACTGCCTGTTATAAATATTTTCATGTTTATATTTTTACGACAGCCCTGAAACCATCGTAATATTTTTTTATATCTTTTAAATTTCTTATCTTTAATATTTTAGACAAAATATATCTTGGCCTCAAATGAAATTTTCTGAACGCATATCTTCTAACTTTTTCTAATTCCTCAAAACTTTTATAACCATATGGTAAAAAAGTGGCAAAATATCCTGTTGATCTATTCCGATCTTCATTAAATAATCCCCATTTTCCAGATCTTATTTGTTTATAAAGTTCGGTGCCAGGATAAGGAGTTAAGATATTAAATTTTATATAATCAGGATTTAATTTACAAGCTTTTTTTACTGTAACCCTTGCTTTTTCTGGTGTCTCTCCAGGCAAACCAAGAATAAAATTTGCTCTTACCTCAATTCCTGCCTTTTTTGTCATTATAATCACATTGATTGCTTGCTCAACCTTTATACCTTTATTTATCGCGTCTAGACAGTTTTGGTCAAGACTTTCAATCCCATAAAAAATTGAATAACATCCTGCTTTTTTCATCAATCTTAATATGTCAAAATCAACCGTATCAATACGCCTCTCGCAAGACCAACTAATTTTAATTTTCTCATCTATTATTCTCCTGCAAAACTCTTCGGTCCATTCTCTCTTAAAACCCCAGAGATCATCCCAAAAATTTATATTTTTTATTCCATACGTCTTAATTAAAAACTTTATTTCATCTATCACCTTATCCACTGAACGCGTCCTGTAATTCCTTCCCCATACATTTCTGCTGGCGCAATAAAGGCAACCGAAAGGGCACCCCCGACTTACTACCATTGTAGTCATAGGCAATTCTTTATAATGATGCGGTGAGGGCCTATATTTTTCTATAGGAACTAAATGCCTAGCAGGCATTGGCAGTGAATCTAAGTCCTTTATTAATTCTCTTTTTTCATTAATTATAATATTTCCACTGTTATCTTTAAAAGCCACGCCTTTTATGCCTTTTAGATCTTTTTTGTGTGATAAAGCGCTCAATAACTCTATAATAGTTGACTCTCCTTCTCCCATCACCACTAAATCAATAAATGGGCTCGTTAAAACTTTATCTGGCTCTATTATCGGATGAGGCCCCCCTAAGCAAATAGGAGCATTGCTGATTCTTCTTATATTATCAGCGTAATCAACAACTCTATGATGATTTGAAGTATTGCAATAAATCCCAACAAAATCAGGATTATAATTTTTTATGAAATTTATAAGTTGCCCAACCGTGCTATCTAAGAGATCTGAGTCATAAATTTTTACTTCGTAATTATTTCTTTCTAAAATAGCGCCCAAAGAAAGAAGGCCTAATGATGGCAAGCATGTGCCTATCTGCTCTAATCCCTTACCGTAGCGCTCATTCATCGGAAACGGCGGATAAATTAGAATAATTTTTTTAATCATAAATTTAAGAAATCTTCCTTTTATATAGATTTAAACAATGACCCCAAATCTTTTTTATAAAAATTTTATCTTCATGGTCAAAAGTAAATAAATTTTCCCAGTGATAATCGCTATATTCTTGTTTCAATAAATACGTATACGTCAAGCCTCCCATAACCAAGGTAATAAAGATACGCTGTAAAACCATACCCCATACCCCGAATAAATAAAGAAGAACCACTGAAGACAGAAATGCTATCGGAATCTCTATGGAACTTGTAAAAAAGAGAAATTTCTGCCTCCTTAAGGCAACTAAGAATGTAACGGCCATCATACGGAAACTTGCAAAGGGCAGGACTAAAAGAAATAATTGGAATAATGGAATTGAAGATTTATACTGAGGGAACGCAAAAGAAGCAATAGGAGACGCAATTAATAATCCTAGCGATGCAAAAACCAAACCAAGGATTGCAAGATATTTTGTTCCCCGCACTAAAATATCGCCCGCTCTCTTTTTATCATTTATCTCAAAAGGAATAAGCGTAGAAAGAGTGGAATTTGGTATAAAAGTTTTTATCGCCTCAAAAAAACTCTGGGCCACACTGAAGATAGCAACCGCTTCTGTGTTTACAAAAATCTTAATAAGCCAAGGGCGAATATTGCTTGTCAGACTACTTAAAATCGTGCTGAAAACGGGCCATTTACCGTGAGTTCTAATAATTTTCAATAATATCCTTCCAGATTCTGTTTTGATTTTACGCCACGGTCTGTATTCTTTCAAAAACGTGGGTAAAAAAATAATTACAACAATTAAAGAAGCAAAGATATGGGAAATTAGGGCTTCTTTTATACCTAATTCGAAAAAATATATAAAAGAAATTAGAAAAATAAATCTAAATATCTTATGAAGGACTGGCCTGAAAGAAATAATGTCGAAACGCTTTTTTAATTGCAAAAACATCCTCATTGATGTATAAAAAGCATCTATGATAAAAAGCACAGAGAGAATACGGAACGAACCTGCTATATCATATCCATAATAACCCGCGACTATTTTAGCTCCCCAAAAAACAAAGATGCACGACAGAAAGGCCAAGGTCATTCTAATGGTAAAATTTTCAAGATATAATTTTTTTGCTGATGATTCTCTTTTATTAGCAACATAGCGAGAGATATCATTAAATATTGTTTCCTGCAATGGCGCTAGAAAAATATCGGCTACTAAAGTATAAAAAGACATTATAAGAAGATAAACGCCATATTTATAAACATCAAGATAAGTTATGACAAGGAAAATATTTATTGCAGTGATCCCCTTGTTTATAATATTCCAAAAACCAAAAAAGGCCTCGCCTTTAATGTACGACTTCAGAAAAGAATGTTTTTCTTCGAGTTGAACCATAAATAATTTTAAACTATAACAAAAAAGCCCTTCATTGGCAACTTAAGGGCTTTTAAATAAAATCATTATCCGAGAGATATTTTATTACTTTATTGACGCAATCATCAACAGATTCTTTATGAGTTTCAAGATGAATATCAGAATTTTTGGGAACATCATAACGATCAGTTATTCCCGTAAAAAATGCTACTTCTCCTGTTCTGGCTTTTTTATACAAGCCTTTTAGATCTCTTAATTCGCAGATTTCAATAGGGGAATCAGTAAATATTTCTATAAAATTTTTTAAAGAATCCCTTCCCCATTCTCTATGATATTTATAAGGACTAATAAAACTGGCTATGACTAGATATCCTTTGTCTTGATATTTTTTAGCAAGATCAATTGCTAGACTAATATTTTTATCTCTATCTTGTTTGGTAAAACCTAGTGATTTTTTTGATTTTGCACGAATTTCATCACCGTCAAGATGATATATTTTATCAAATTTATCAGTTAAGTTTTCTTTTAATGCCTTAGCCAATGTGGTCTTTCCAGAAGCAGGAAGTCCAGTTATCCATAAAACAAATTTCTTTTTTAGCATATTTATCTCCTTAATTATTTTAATGTTCTGATTTTAATAATAATTGCATTTTATCTATTTAAAGTCAATTAAACCGTGTAATTCTCTCAAAAGACTTTCCGCACTTTTCTGCCAAGAAAATTGTCTTGCTTTCTCATACCCTTTTTTTATAAAATCATTTCTTACACTTTCATCTTTAGTTAACTTGCTCATGGCTTGCGATATTTCCAAGATATCATTCGGGTCAACCAAAATACCAGCATCTTTTACTATTTCTGAAGGACCTTGATACTTTGTTGTTATAACCGGAATACCGCAACTCATTGCCTCAAGAACAGGAAACCCGAAACCCTCAACAATACTCGGAAAAACAAGGATTGTCGCCCGCTTATATAAATAACTCAACTGGCTGTCATTAAGATATTCAAGAAATATTATTTCTTTACTTAAATTATTGTCATCTATATATTTTTTTACTGCCTTATAATAATCATTCCCTGTTTTACCTGCAGCTGCTAATTTATAATTACTCTCAGGATTTTCTTTTTTAAATAGCTCAAATGCTTTTACTATATTGAAAAAATTTTTCCTCTCTTTTATAACTCCGACAAAAAGAAAAAAATTTTTAGGTAATGAAATTTCTGATTCAGATACAGCACATATTTTTTTATACCCCATATAAACTACTTTTATTTTCCCTTCAGGTATTTTAAAAAATTTTATTGTATCTTCTTTAGATGATTCTGATACTGCAATTATCATATCTGACCGTTTAAGTGAGAGTTTATGGTAAAAATATATTATCTTATATTTCGCCCATTCCTTGATGTTTTTCGACTTAATATATTTATAAGGATAATCCTGAGTGATTATGACGGAATTTTTTGGCCTGCCAAAAAACGGCAAGACAGGAGTTTGAAAAATGTGAACATCCGCCTCAGATTTTTTAATCCTTTCTTTCCAAAACAATCCTCCACTCAACACTTCAATCCTCCAGTTTTTCCCCGGTAATTCTGGTAGCACCTTTGGTTTATCTTTCAAAAAAATTATATATTCATTCACGGTATCAATTTCCAGCATCGCTTTTGTCCATTCAAAAATCGTCCTGGCCAATCCGCCCGGCTTATCTTCTCCGTATGGATGTAAAATTATTCCTATAGTCATATTTTTTCTTTTATAAATTTTAATATCTTTTTTGCTCTATTTTCCCAAGTATATTCACCCGCTTTTATATATGCTGATTCTATTTTTTTGTTAACCTCTTCTTTATTTTCAAAAACAAACTTAATTTTGTTAGCCAAATCTTGGGGATTATCCGCCTCATGGAAAAAAACTTCTTTGTCAGACACCACTTGTTCTATGGCTGGAGTACGACTGGCGATAATCGGCCTCCTTGCTCCCATGTATTCAAACAATTTCATGGGCGAAGTGTAAAAAAAAGAATAATCATCGTTTTTTGTGCCCGTAACAATAAGAACATCTGCCACGGCGCGCCATAAAGGCATTTCTTTAAAATTCCTCATCCCCATAAAATATATGTTTTCTGGAAAATCGCCCTTTTTTCTTCCGCCAACAAAATAAAACAAAACTTCCTTTAACCGCTTGGCCGCCTCAATAATCGTTTCTATCCCTTTCCAACCCTGAAAACTGCCTGTGTACACAACTACCTTTTTATCAAAACCTATACCGAGATTTTTTCTTGCCTCTTCTTTCCCGCAATTTTCCTTTAGATCCAGTATATCCAGACCGTTTGAACAAATTATTATTTTATCCTTCAGATAAGGAAAATTTTTTATTAAATCATTTTTTACTGCTTCGTTTATAGCAATAATTCCTTTGATTTTTTTAAAAAGCCGGCGATTTAAAAAATTATTCTTTTTTGGTCCATGCATCTCAAAAAAATAAGGCTGCTTTAAAAATGAAAAAAGAAAAAATGACACGGGGTCAAGATCTATGGAATAAATTATACTGTCTTTTTTCCTTAATATATAAAAAAAAGATCTTATGCCAAAAATAAAAGACGACAAAAGAAAATCAAGCGATGTTTTCGGAAAAAAATTAGGAGCCCAAATTTTTTTATATTTAAATTTATTTTTAATATCATAATAACTAAAAGGATCTTCCTTTATTTTTGTCTTCCTTTTTGGAAGAACTAATTCCAAATTTACACCAAGTTTAGAAAAAGATTCACATGTTTTAGCAAATTGTATACCATGCGCCTTTTCATTAGGAAATCTGGCATTGGCTATATAAATAATATTCATTATAATTATTCAATTTATAGCATCTACAAGCCTTTTAACAAGCTTATCTAGATTATGGCCTCTTACAGCCACGTCCCACAAAATCCTTCTTATTTCATTCTTCTTTTCTTCATACAGATTAAAAAGATATAAGATTTTTTCAGATAAATCTTTAGGATCAGATTCTTTAAAAATCAGCGTGGAGGAAAGTTCATGATTGAATATTTTTTCAAATGATTTATTGCAGACAATAGGTATACATCCACAGGCCATTGCTTCTAAAATTGTCTTGTCAAAACTGCCCGTAGGAGTCAAATTTACAAAAATTTCATTTTGGTTATAGATAACTGGAGTCTCGTAGTTGGGCACACTTTTATAAAAAATAATCTTGCCCTTTTTTTCCAAATCACTTGCCATCTCCTTTATTTTATTATAATAATCAATATCTTTTTCTGTAGGGTCGCCATATATATTGGCAATAAAACTAATGTTTCTTCCATCAAGAATTTTCAATGCATCAATTAATATATCAATATGTTTTACCGGCGAAATCCTGCCCAGGGATAAAATCGCGTTACTCGTTGCTCGTTGCTCGTTGCTAAATCTAAACTTATCCGTATCAATTCCCGCTGGCATTATTCGTGATTTTTTAGATTTTGCGAAAAACGAGAAATCTGATGTGTAAAATATTTTTTTGGATAATCTGCCGGCAATTCTTGTTTTTACTCCCCCCTTTTTATGGTTATACCATAAAAATATTTTCTTACCAAAAATCTTCCATAACAATCCCCCCAGTACAATGTATTCCGGATTCATATGCACAAAAACTGTATCGTAATTTTTCCTCTCGGTCCAGATAAAATTATAAAAATTCATCAGATATTTAATTCTAGAATGCTCTTCTTCTTTTCCTAATGATAAGACTCTTACATTTATCGGCAAATTATACGCGCCCCTTTCAAGACAAATCACTATTATAGATTCGCAATATTGCGCCAACTTCTCCACCCAGCCATGAAAGAATCCTAAAATATCGTCATCTTTATCAATTTTTTGCGT
>JBBTUP010000048.1:0-1921 GCA_038063695.1 Patescibacteria group bacterium | reverse complement strand
TTTTATAGTATAATCAAGTTTACATGATAATTTTGGATTATATCGGGCAATTAGCCATTAAGACAATTGAATTTCTTGGTTATCCGGGAATCACCTTGCTAATGATCTTAGAAAGCATGGTTGTGCCTCTGCCTTCGGAATTAGTGATGCCCTTTGCCGGTTTTCTGGCTGAGAAAGGAAAAATGAATTTATGGCTGATCATCTTTTTTAGTTCTCTTGGCAGTTTATTGGGTTCTTTAATTTCTTATTATCTTGGCTATTATGGAGGCAAAAGGTTTGTCTTAAAATTCGGCAAGTATCTTTTGCTAAATGTTACCGATCTAGAGAAAACAGAAAGATGGTTTCAAAAAAGAGGCGATAAAACCATTTTTTTTAGTCGTTTTATTCCAGTAGTCCGTCATTTAATTTCCATTCCTGCCGGCATCGGCAAAATGAATTTAAAAAAATTCTGTCTGTACACCATAGCAGGAGCTACCTTATGGAATAGTTTTCTTGCGTATTGCGGCTATGCCTTGGGAGAAAACTGGAATAAAATTCGCTATTATTCCGAATATTTTTCCGCAACCATAACAATCATATTATTATTTGCCGGAATATCTTTCGTCTATCGTCATTTTAAGAATAAGAGGTAAGATCTTCATGCCTAAAACGGCCGCACATTTCCCAATTCTCTTTATAATCGTTCAAATATTCTTCTTTTGTCTGAAAAATAAATAATTTCGGAGGCATTATTTCGCCCTTAATCGCTCTTATAATTTTTTCTTTCAATTCTTTTTTGTTCTCTACTTCAAAAATACTATTACTATCTAGGATATCCTTAGCAATTCCAACTTTACTTGAAATAATTTTACATCCTGCAGCAGCAGCCTCAATTATTGTCCGTCCATAACCCTCATAATTGGAGGTGAGCAAAAACAGATCAGCGGTTTTGTAATAAGAAATTAAATCATCATTCCAAGATTCAATAATTACATTATTGCGTAACCCGTAACGCGTAACCCGTAACGCGTAATTTTTTTCTTCCGTACCAGCACCAACTATGATTAAACCTATTTTAGGATAATCTTTCAATATCTCCTTAATTGCCTCAATAGCTATTCCTATATTTTTTTCTTTTGTAAATCGCGAAGCCATTAAAATTATAAAATCAAACTGCGGGTATTTTTTATGCAAATCAATATTGATTTGCATATTTTTTATTTTTTCTGTGTCCACAAAAATCGGCAAAACCTTTATAAAATATGGGGCATAACCTTTGGCCACTAAAGAATTTTTTATTCTTTCAGAAACAACTCTTACGCAACTGGCTTTTGGAATTATAAATTTTGCCATTAATACCCGTATTTTGTTTAACAATGACCCTTTCTTAAAATACGGGTTTAAAAAATCGGTATGAATCTGAATATGCAAAGGTACTTTGAATTTCCTAGATATTCTATGCCCTGCCCAACCCACTTCAAAAGGGTCTTGAACTGTAATTAAATCAAGCCCGTGCGAATGGGTTTTTATTATTTTTTTAGCTATCTTCATTGCGTCAAAAATATATGACAATTTACTATCAGAGTCAGTCGGATATATAAAAACCTTGCTGCTTGCCGATATCATGTCTATACCCACTGCCTCGCCAAGTTTGTATCTATTGAAAACAATGACGTGCATCTCTTCCGTCAAATTTCCATATTCAACAATCCTCTGTCTCACTTCAGAATTTTCATCAAACAAGCCTCTGTCTGTGCTTATCATTAATATTTTCACCCCGTTAGAAGTTTTCATATTTATATTTCTTTACCAATAATAAAAGCCGTAAGGCGAAATCGCTCTCTAAAAATTGCGCTATTATAACATCTGTTGAACTTCTAACGGGGCTCATGATAATATTTTTATTGTATCATTTATCATTTTTTCTTTACTAAATTTTTTT
>JBBTUP010000047.1:0-8188 GCA_038063695.1 Patescibacteria group bacterium | reverse complement strand
ACCATAGGCCTTCTTTTGGTCTTTTGAAAGAGGAATTTGCCTATCCGTTCCTTGAGCATCTCTTTAACATAGGTGAAATTAATCGGATGCATCTTGCCTGTGGCATCCTCAACGGTCTTTCTGATTAGATGCCTTGTCTGGCGCAATAAATCCTGTGATTCCCTAAGATAAATAAAGCCCCTGGAAATTATATCCGGAGAATTCCTTACTTTACCTGTTTGAGAATCTACCACTGTTATAATTACGAAAATGCCGTCTTGGGATAGCATCTGTCTGTCGCGCATTACAACTTCTTTTACATCGCCTACGCCTAATCCGTCAACCATCATATAGTTTGCTGGGACACTCTCCTTAAGCATAGTTATTTTTTCATTATCAACTTCTATAATAACACCGTTATTGAAAGGAACAACAATATTTTCTTTTGGTATGCCCACAGACCGCGCGAGGTCGGCATTTGTTCTTAACATAAAATAATAACCATGAACCGGAATAAAGAATTTTGGCTTTATCATTTCAATCATCATTTTTAATTCTTCAGAATAGGCATGCCCGCTGGCGTGTATATCAGCCACTGCGTAGTGTATGATTCTTGCTCCCTGTCTGGAGAGATTATCTTTCAGGTTTTGTATACTGCGCTCGTTGCCCGGTATTATAGACGAAGAAAGGAATATAGAATCACCATTTTGCAGTTTTATATATTTGTGTTTTTTGTTGGCAATGCGCATTAGGGCGGCGCTTTCTTCTCCTTGGGCTCCTGTGCATATGGCGATTATTTTTCCTGGTGGAAAATCGTTAATTCTTTCTACATTCAAGACATTTTCTTTTTTGAATTTTAAGAGCCCAAGATTTTTTGCAATCTCAATATTTGCTTTCATGCTGAAGCCGTCTATGAAGACCTTCCTTTCGAGTTTTTCCGCAATCTTTACTATCTCTATTATGCGTTCTATCTGGGAAGAGAAGGTGCCGACAATAATTCTGCCGTCAACCTTTCTAAAAATATTTTCAAGGGTCTTACGGACAGTTTCTTCTGTCACTGAAAATCCTTCTTTTTCTGAATTTGTGCTTTCTAGTAAGAGAGCCAGATTATTTTCTTTGCCTAATTTTAGATACTGTTCTATTTTTATGGGATTGTTTTTGCTGTCGCGGTCTATTTTTGCGTCTCCGGGGTATATGATGTTGCCCATGGGCGTCTCAATCGCTACGCCTATTGCATCTGGTATGGTGTGGGTGATGTCAAAAAATTTAATCGATAAATTTTCATTTATTTTTATTTTATTGGTAGAATTTATCTCCCTTATGTCCAGTTTTGGCGCGTGCGGAAATTCTTCCTGTCTTTTTAAAATCAGGGCTTTTGTAAGGCGGGTTGTATATATAACAGGGCTTCCTATCCTTTCTATTATATAAGGGATAGCGCCAACGTGGTCCAAGTGGCCGTGACTTATTATAAGAGCCTTTATCCTGCTTTTATTTTTTTCCAAATATGTTGTATTGGGAATGATATAATCAATTCCCGGAGTTTCTTCTTCGGGGAATTGCAGGCCAGCATCTATAACTATTATATCGTTTTTGTATTCTACAATAGTCATATTACGACCTATTTCTTCTACTCCTCCAATAGGAATGATCCTTATTTTTGGAGAATATTCTGTTTTTCTTTGTTTTTGTATTATCATATTTGCCTTGGGAGGGATTTGAACCCTCAAGGGATTGCTCCCATACGCTTCTGAAGCGTACGCGTATGCCAGTTCCGCCACCAAGGCGATGTAATAAATTATCTGTTAGTGAAAAATTTTAAAGTCTTTTTTGTTTTTATATACCATGTATGTATTTGCGAGAATCTTTCTGATGGCACGATTATATTTTCTATATCGTTCATCTTTAAGAAATCTGGTACAATATAGACGAATTTCGGGGAATATAGAAATACAGCTGGCATGTCTTTACGGATCAGTTTTTGGAATTCCTTATATTTTTTCTCTCGGTCATTCTGGTCTGAGATTGTCCTGACTTCTTCAAGAATCTTGTCAACATTTATATTTGTATACATTGATATATTCAAACCCGGGTCATTTCTTTGGGAGGAGTGCCAGAATGCGAACGGGTCCGGTTCTCGGCTCAATATTTCTCCAAACAGAAGCGATTCGTATTTTCTCGGTCTTATCACGCTTTGTTTAAGATCTCCTATCTCAAATATTTTTAAATCTATTTTTGCGCCCAATTTTTCCCACATCATCTTTAATAATTCTGCTGTTTGTTTTAATTCTGATACATTTGATGTTGAGATAGAAAAACTCAATTCAATTTCTTCCTTTTTACTTATCTTCTTTTTTAATATTCCTGCTTCTTCGTTAGCCTTCCACCCGGCATTTTTGAGAATGTTTTTTGCTTTTTCTAAATCAAATAATAAGATTTCTTTTTCAGATTCATTAAGTTCGCCGAATGTCTCCGGTGGGATAGGATAGTCAAGTTTGACTCCATAACCTTTCAGAACTTCTTGTATGATTCGTTCTTTGTCTGTGGCCAGATCAAGGGCTTCCCGTACTTCTTTTTGGGCGAATAATTTATTCTCATTATGATTAAAGAATACTCCAAAAACTCTTGGTAGTATAGGAGTTTTGAGGGTGTTCTCATTTTTGTTGATATCCTCTGCAATTTTAGGCGATATGGCGCTTATATTGTCGATCTCCTCATTTTTATAAGCCTCTACTAGTTCTTTTTCTGAAGGATAGAATTTCAGCACAAGTCTTTTTATATATGGTTTGCCTAGGGCGAATTTTTTAAAGGGCTCCAGTGCATATGAATCTACAATTCCTGAGGAATTTCTGGAAATTTTACTTATCATATATGGTCCTGATCCGACAGGAGATATGTTGAATTCACTAAAAACCATTTGCCCAGAAGATGCATTTTCCCAAATGTGTTTTGGTAATATGCCGATAGTTGTGTTTTCAAGAAATGGGACATATGGTTTGGCAAGAGTAAATTTTATTGTTCTCTCGTCAATCTTTTCTGCAGCGACACCTTCCCAGATTGCTCTTTTGTTGCTGTTTAGTATATTATCTTTTGCTTGTTTTATGGTAAATATCACATCATCGCTTGTTATAGGTTTTCCATCTTGCCATTCAAGGTTTTGTTTTAATGTAAAAGTGTACGAAAGTCCATCCTCTGATATTTCATATTTTTCAGCAAGATCCGGTATTAGACCCTTTTTATTGTCTGGTTTTAAAAGACCGGAATAGATAAGGTTTACCATATCTCTGTCTGCGTCAGAAAATTCCAGCAAAGGGTTTATGAATCTAGGCGTGCCGATTATTCCTTCTATTAAAGTGCCTCCTGTTGCAGGTATGTTTATAAACATACTACCGCTTGCTTTCCAAATAATGATTGAAATACTTACTATAAACACAAAAGCAAAAAAGATAAAAATCACCCTTTCCTTCAGAGAAAAAATTTTTAATACGTATTTTACTTCTTTAAACGAAAGAAATTCTATTCGTTTTTTTAAGAAAGATAAAAACTTTTCTTTCACAAAAATCTATTCAATTAAATTATTTATTTAAGTATAAGAGCCGCGACGGCTGATAAAGCGAACATAATTCCAAGAACAATTGTTGAAGTGAAAATTATTTTTTCAAAACCGCGTTTTTTATGGAAGGAAATACTTTCACCGCCAAATATGCCACCAAGTCCTTGCCCTCTTTGCTGGAGCAAGATAGCGATTATTAACAATACAGATATAACTATTTGTACAATCGGAAGAATCTTAGTAAGAATGGACATTATTAACAATAATACAGGTACTTAAAATAATGTCAACCCCGTTAGAAGCAAGTCATTTTAATGACTGCCGAAACAAAAGTTTCGGGCTTCTAACGGGGTCAACCCCGACGCACGGTCGGGGTTTTATTAATCTCAGTGGTTGCATTCTGGTTGTCCTGTTTCTGATATAATCATATCTTTCCCGCACCCAGAACATATTTCTGGATGTTCTTTTTGCCTTAATAATGCCTTTGCTAATTCTTCTGTTTCACTCAATGTGCACCTCCTTTTATTGATTAATTTACTCTCTGATCTAATAATAACATTTTTCCTTAAAATTTCTAACGGGGTTGACATAGTGGATAATTAGAATAAAATAATATTTATATGGATAAAATAAATATAAAGCCATTAGGCAATAATGTACTAATAGAGCCGTTATCCGAAGAAGATAGAGGCGCAAAGACAAAATCCGGCATTTATATTCCGGATACTATAGATAAAGAGAAACCAGATCAAGGCATAATTATTTCAATAGGTCCAGGTATAAGAGACGATAATGGCAAGATTATTCCAATGTCCGTTAAAAAAGGACAAAAAGTTGTTTTTTCAAAATTTGGCCCTGATGAAATTAAGGTCGGAAATAAAAAATACTACATTATAAGTGAAAACCATATACTGGCAGTAATAGAATAAAATAATATGAGCAAAAAAATTGTTTTTAGCGAAAAGGCAAGAGAGTTATTAAAAAACGGAGTAAATATAGTTGCTGATGCTGTAAAAATAACTCTTGGTCCAAAGGGCAGAAATGTTGTTTTGGAAAAAGGATTCGGTGCGCCTACAATAACCAATGACGGCGTGACTATTGCAAAAGAAATTGAACTTGAGGACAAGATTGAAAATATGGGCGCCGAAATTGTTAAAGAGGTTGCCAATAAGACAAATGACATGGCAGGCGACGGCACAACAACAGCAGTTGTGTTAACTCAAGCAATTGTGAAAGAAGGATTGAAATCAATAACGTTAGGAGTGAACCCGATGGGCATAAGAATAGGCATTGAAAAAGCGACAGAGTCTATTGTCAGTTTTCTTAAAAAAATGGCAAAGCCCATAAAAAATAAAGAAGAAATAACTCAAGTTGCAACAATTGCGGCAGAATCAGAGGAATTCGGGAAAATTATCGCAGAGGCGATTGATAAAGTTGGCAAAGATGGCGTTGTTACAGTTGAAGAATCCCAGTCATTTGGCGTGGAAAGTGAGTTTATGAAAGGCATGCAGTTTGACAAAGGCTATGTTTCTCCGTATATGATAACAGATGCAGATAGAATGGAAGCTGTTTATGGAGATCCGTTGATTTTAATTACAGACAAAAAAATTTCTTCAATAAACGATATTCTTCCATTACTGGAGAAATTAGCAAAGGAAGGGAAAAAAGAATTAGTGATTATTGCCGAGGATGTTGAGGGTGAGGCGCTTACAACTTTAGTTGTCAATAAACTGCGCGGGGCTTTCAATACTCTAGCGATAAAGGCACCCGGCTTTGGGGATAGGAGAAAAGAGATGCTTCAGGATATCGCTGTTGTCACAGGCGGCAAGGTCATTTCAGAGGAGATCGGATTAAAATTAGATAAAGCAGAGATAAATATGCTTGGTCGCGCCAGAAAAATTATATCCACTAAAGACAATACTACTCTTGTGGGCGGAAAGGGTAAAAAGGAAGAAATTGAAAAGAGAATAGAACAAGTGAGAATGCAGATAAAAAATACTGATTCAGAGTTTGATAAAGAAAAATTAACAGAAAGATTAGCAAAACTTTCTGGTGGTGTGGCTGTGATTCGTGTTGGCGCCGCCACAGAAACAGAAATGAAGTATAAAAAGATGAAGATAGAAGACGCTGTGGAGGCAACCAAGGCCGCTGTGGACGAAGGTATTGTGCCAGGAGGTGGAACAGCTTTAGTTAAGGCCGGAGCAATGATAGAGAAAGATTTCAATGAAGGGAAAATAAGAGCTCCGTTAAAAGACATAGAAAAAGAGTTTGAAGTGGGATTCAGAATTCTTTTAAGGGCTATAGAGGAGCCACTAAGGCAGATTGTTACAAACGCAGGCAAAAAAGAAGGTGCTGTTGTCGCGTCTAATATAAAAGAGGAAGTTATAAAGACTCCTTCTTCAAACAAGGGATATGATGCCAGCGCAGATAAAATTGTCAGTGACATGATAAAAGCAGGTATCATTGACCCGGTTAAGGTTACAAGAACCGCCTTGCAGAATGCTGCTTCTGCAGCGGCTATGCTTCTTACAACTGAGGCAGCGGTTGCCGAAATTCCGAAAGAGAAGCCCACTGGACCATCAGGCGGAATGGATATGGGATATTAAGAAAAACCCCGACGAAGAGTCGGGGTTTTAAAATTTAAATATCAAATGAAAATGTTACAGGCATTGGGAATAAATTGATTTTAGGAGTAAATTGAGTGTTGCATTCATTAAATTTTTTGCCGATTAATCTTCCGCAGGCAGGGCATATCTCTAAAGCTGAATGCGGTGTTTTAACTGTTCCTTCTTTGCCAGTAATATGGCAGAAATATTTTAATTCTCTTGAAAAATCATTACTCATTTTTTCCCCTTTCTAATTTAAGGTTCCATTTCTAAATAAATCATATAATATTGCTTGATGAAGTCAAATTTAGTATAATATGAGCATTATAAGTTAATTAAAAACAATAATATGACGCAAATAACATGGATTATATTAGGAGTTGTGGCAGTTGCTGTGTTTTGGTTTATTGCCGCATACAACAGTTTTATACGCTTCATAACTCGCGCCAAAGAAGCGTGGTCGGATATTGAAGTCCAACTCAAGAGACGGTACGATCTTATTCCTAATCTTATTGAAACGGTTAAGGGATATGCGTCGCATGAGCGTGATCTTTTTGAAAAAGTCACAGAAGCCCGTTCAAGGGCGATGGGCGCGCAATCAATTGAGGAAAAAGGAAAGGCGGAAAATATTTTAGCCGGAACTCTGAAATCCCTTTTTGCTGTTTCCGAAAATTATCCGCAATTAAGAGCCAATGAGAATTTTCTTGAACTCCAGAGAGAATTGACTGACACTGAAGACAAAATCCAGGCAGCGCGCAGGTTTTACAACGGTAATGTCCGCGACCTTAATATAAAAGTTGAGACATTTCCATCAAATATTGTTGCCGGAATGTTTAAATTCTCAAAAATGGATTTTTTTGAATTGGAGGAAGAGGCAGCCAAAGAGCCGGTGAAAGTGAAGTTCTAAAATATGACTTTATATAATCAGCAGGATAAAAATGTAAGAAGGACATGGGTTTTGATGTCGCTATTTTTGATTTTTATCATTGCTATTGGTTGGGTGTTTGCCCAGATTTACAATGATTCTGCAATTCTTTATGTTGCCGTAGCCTTCAGTTTTTTTATGAATTTTTTCAGTTATTGGTATTCAGACAAAATTACTTTAAAGATGACAGGTGCAAAACCAGCCGACCATGAGAGTAATAGAGAACTTTATCATGTTGTAGAAAATCTTTCCATAACAGCTGGTTTGCCCATGCCTAAGGTTTATATAATTAATGATTCTGCGCCAAATGCTTTTGCCACTGGCAGGAATAAAGAAAACGCTGTTGTGGCTGTAACAACAGGCCTTCTTGAACGACTTAACAAGACAGAACTTGAAGGAGTTATTAGTCATGAACTTTCCCATATCGGTAATAAGGATATTTTGTTGCAAACCATAGTTGTTGTGCTTGTTGGTTTTATTGCGCTTTTATCTGATTTTTTTATGAGATGGACGTTTTGGGGTGGTGGTAGGAGAGATAGGGGTGGTGGCAGAGCCCAAGCTATTTTTATGTTAGTAGGTTTAGTCCTGGCGATTTTGGCGCCCATAGCGGCAACCCTTATAAAATTGGCAATTTCCAGAAAAAGAGAATTCTTAGCAGACGCTTCTGGCGCTTTGCTTTCAAGGTATCCTGAAGGACTTGCTTCTGCCTTGGAGAAAATTTCCCAGTATCCGGTTTCTATGGCGCACGCAAATAAGGCAACAGCGCATCTTTTCATTTCAAGTCCGTTTAAGGGCAAGCAGGCAACGGATTGGCTTACAAAACTTTTTATGACCCATCCGCCGGTTGAGGAAAGGGTTGCTGCCTTGCGCGAATTAAAAGTTTAATTTATTTTTATGGAAGAAATAAAAATTGAGAATGAAAAAGGCAAAGAATTAAGCGAAGTTATAAATGACGATAAAGAACTTGAGAAATTTGTTCGAGAAGAAATTCTCGGCAAGAGCCCGCTTTTTGAGAATCTGCCAGAACCAGAGAAAAATGATTTTATAAAAAGAGAAATACAAAGATTGAAAGATTCTAGTAAAAAATAAATTCGTAAAATATTATTTTGGAGGGTTCGCATAGTGGCC
>JBBTUP010000046.1:0-2923 GCA_038063695.1 Patescibacteria group bacterium | reverse complement strand
GTTGTGGCTAACATTGTTGCGGCCAAGTCCTCTGCGTATTCTCCGGATTTTTTGGCGGTTTCGCCGAATGTGTGATGTTCAGACAAATAGCCGTAGTTGTTTTTATTTTTAGGCACAGCTAGGCCTACTGCGGCAGATAATAAACGATTCGGTTCGTTTGTATGATTTCTTGCAATAACGCAGAATGTTATCTGGCCAGGTTTTAAAAGTTTTATACCTTTACTCCTTTGTATTATATGACATTTTGGGGGAAGAATGCTGGAAACAGAAACTAAGTTGCATTTTTCTATGCCTGCGTCTCTTAAGGCCAACTCAAAAGAGGCAAGTTGGTCTTTGTGCACCCCGACTCCCTTGGTGAAAAAAACTTTTTTAGGCACCATATGCATCATCATTAAATATATAATATTAGTTATGCAGAAAAATGCAAGACTTTCCAAGATGTGAATATCTTGATATATTATTTTAATGATGGAAGTGAAAAATATCAGGAATTTTTCCATAATCGCTCATATTGATCACGGCAAATCCACTTTGGCTGACCGCATGTTAGAATTGACTGGCACTATAGAAAAAAGAAAGATGAAAGAACAGGTTTTGGACCAGATGGATTTAGAGCGCGAACGCGGTATTACCATAAAAATGCAGCCCGTTCGGATGAAATACAAGGATTATATTTTGAATTTAATTGACACTCCAGGCCATATTGATTTTACTTATGAGGTTTCCCGCGCCCTTAAGGCCGTGGAGGGAGCTGTTTTATTAGTTGATGCGACTCAAGGTGTCCAGGCGCAAACAATTGCCAATGTTGAGATGGCAAAATCTGTGGGGCTTGTGATAATCCCTGTCATTAATAAGATTGATTTGTTATCAGCGCGTATCAAAGAAACAAAAGAAGAAATATTTCGTCTTCTTGGCATTAATCACGAAATCTTGGAGGTTTCCGCAAAAACAGGAGAAGGCGTAGAAAATCTTTTAAAAGTTATAATAAATCGTGTTCCTCCGCCAAAATATGAGTATATAAACAAGCAAAGGGCCTTGATTTTTGATTTTGAATATTCTAATCACCAGGGAGTCATTGTTTATGTGAGGATGATAGACGGCAGTATAAAAAAGGGCGATAATCTTGTTTTGTCGCAGGTAAAAGAAAAATTTATAGCTGGCGAAGTTGGGATTTTTTCTCCAGAAAGGCGGCTGAAAGATTCTCTTGATGTTGGAGAGATAGGATATATTGTTACCAATATAAAAAAACCAACGCTCACCACGGTGGGAGACTCCGTGGTTTCTTTGCAGGATTCATTGCCACCTCTTTTGGGCTACATGCAGCCTCAGCCAGTTGTCTGGGCAAGTATTTATCCGCAGTCGCAGGATAATTTTGATAATCTTAAGCAGTCTTTGGAGAGATTACGGCTTTCTGACAGTTCAATCACTTTTGAAGAAGAAAGTAGCGGGGCTTTAGGCAGAGGATTTAGGTGCGGATTTTTAGGAATGCTGCATTTGGAAATTATTACAGAAAGATTAAAAAGGGAATTTAATCTTAATTTGGTGGTTGCTTCCCCGACTATAACTTACAGAATTATTTTTAATGACGGGAAAGAAAAAAATATCTATTCACCGCTATACTTTCCGGACGAACATTTTATAAAAAAGATATTTGAACCGTGGGTGCAGATGCAGATTGTGACTCCGCCGGATAAATTAGGACAGATTATGCAAGTTTTATATGAATATGAAACTGAAGTAGGCGAAACAGAGCAATTCGGCGATTACCGCACTATTTTAAAGGTCAAAATGCCATTAAGGGAATTAATGAGGGATTTTTTTGACAGACTCAAAAGTATTTCTGCCGGCTATGCCTCTTTAAATTATAAAATTGAAGAGATGAGAGAGGTCAGATTAGGACATATCGTTCGTCTTGATGTTTTTGTTGCAGAAGAATTAATCCCTGCTTTCTCGCGGATAATAAGCAGGGAAAGAGTGGAAAGGGAATCGGAAGAAATAGTGGAAAAATTAAAAAAAATTATTCCGCGCGCGCTTTTTGTTATTAAAATTCAGGCAAAGGCACTGGGCAGAATTATTGCTTCTCGTTCTATTTCAGCATTAAAGAAAGACGTTACTGGCTATCTTTATGGCGGCGACAGAACGAGAAAAATGAAATTATGGAAGAAGCAGAAAAGAGGAAAAGAAAAACTGAAGAAAATGGGCAAGGTTAATATTCCCCATGAGGTTTTTATAAAAATGGTACAACGTTAGTTATTTAATGAGGGGTATTAATAAAAAAGCAATCATGCTCAATACTGCAAGCGCACTTATAATAACCCATACGATTTGAAATTTTTGCCTCTGCCTTTTTGTCTTCATATTTAATTTATATAATAATATTATTATGAGAGAATTTCAAGAAAAAAATAGGATAAGACGGATATTATATTCAAAATTTTTTATAATTGTGCTTATTTTGTTGGTGGGGTTTATGTCCATGTCTGTTATTAAAATTTATAAAAAATACAGGGAATCAAAGATGCTGGCAGAAAAAACAGAGCAGGAATTGAAAGAATTAGAAACAAAAAAAGCAGAACTTGAATCCAGCACTGCAAAACTACAGACAGAATCAGGGACAGAGAAAGAGATAAGAAGCACGTTTAATGTAAAAAAACCCGGCGAGGAAGCAATTGTTATTGTAGAAAAAAATGAGGAGAACGGTAAAATTGATTCAGAAGAACAAGGTTTTTTTTCGCGAATTTGGCAGGCAATAAAATCGATATTTAAATAAAATTTTGCGAGTAGCGGGAATCGAACCCGCGTCTGTTGCTTGGGAAGCAACTATTCTGCCACTAAACCATACTCGCGTCTGTGAATTTATTTTAATATATCATAATTGTTAAAAATAGAGAAAAATCTAATTTTATTATATAATTTAATCAAG
>JBBTUP010000045.1:0-5535 GCA_038063695.1 Patescibacteria group bacterium | reverse complement strand
ATACCTATAATTGTAATTTTATCCTTGAGTTTTGTTGCTTTGGGAGTAGGATGGTATTTTTTACATAAAAGACCGAGCGGTCCTCTTCCTCCGCCACCCTTGGCTCAACCAATACTTAATGGAGACGAGACAGAGGAAATTATCGTTGACTTGACTGTTGAAATAGATCAATTGTCGGAAATAGAAAAGGCCTTACACAATCTTCCAAGTTATGTGGATACTAAGGGGAAATTTATTTATCTCCAAATAATTACTCAAAAAGACAATGTAAAAAAACTGATAACCTTCCAGCAATTTTTTAAAATTATCGGCATAGAACCGCGCGCTGACCTTGGAGATTCTTTAGAGGGAAAGTTTGAACTGGCAAAATTCCAGAAGCCGGACCAGAACTGGTCAGTGCTGATATTTAAGATAAAATCTTATGAGAACGCCTTTGCCTCAATGATAAGTTGGGAAAAAAAAATAGGCCTTGATTTTGGCAGAATTTTTAAACTTGAAGGAGTCCCCGAGCAAGGCGATATTTCTTTTTATGACAAAGAGTTAGAGAATAAAGACGTAAGAATCCTAAATGATTTATCAGGAAAACCGATTCTTATGTACTCATTTATTAATCAGAAATATTTGATAATAACCACAGGAGAGGATGCGCTTAAGGAAATTCTTAGGCGTTTTTCTCTGCCCCAATATTTTAATGGCTAGCCATTGATTTTTATTTTTTTATTGTTATCATTTATTAAACATGACAATAGACACGGAAAAATTTAAAAAAAGACTGGAGGAAGAAAAACAGAAGATAGAAAATTCTCTGTCTAAATTAGGCAGAAAGAACCCTGACAATCCAGAGGACTGGGAACCTAATCCGCCCATGTCTGACGTTTTGTCTGCCGACCCCAGTGATTTGGCGGATTCCTTTGAAGAGTTTGAGAATAGGGCTGCGCTTGAATCACAACTTGTTGACCAGTTGAATAATGTAAAAGAAGCCCTGATTCGCATAAAAAAAGGCAAATACGGTATTTGTGAAAGAGGCGGAGAGGAAATTGAAAAAGACCGGCTTGAAGCATATCCTGCTGCTAAAACTTGCATGAAGCATACCAGCTAGTATAATAGTTATAGATAGTAGAACAAAACAAAATAAAGGGGGTGGAATTATGTTTATAGATTTAGAAAATGAAGTATTCTGTGTTTTTTGCGATCCACGGGCGGAGATTCGAAAAATGGATTATGAGAAAGCCCAAGAATTGATTAAAAAGGGCAAAGTTTGTCCAGGATGCGTACAGATTGGATTCACCCAGATTTAAATTTTAAAGGCTACGGTTTTTCCGGGCCTTTTCTTTTTTGGTTTGTTTTTTGATATTATAAATTCATGTCTGTTAAGGTTTATTCAACCCAGGTGGTTGGATTAAAGGGCGTTATTATAGAAGTTGAAGTGGATCTGGCTCCGGGCCTGCATTCTTTTACTGTTGTCGGGTTGCCGGACAAGGCAGTTGAAGAGGCAAAAGACAGAATCTCTGCAGCCATTAAGAATTCCGGATTTATTTCTCCGCAAAAGAAAAACCAGAGAGTGACAATCTCTTTGGCTCCGGCAGACCTTAAAAAAGAAGGCCCTGTTTTTGACTTGGCCATTGCGCTTGCCTATCTTTTGGCTTCCAAGCAATTGCATTTTGATGTGGAAGGAAAATTATTTTTGGGCGAATTGGCACTGGATGGCACAATACGGCCAATCAAGGGAACTTTATCTTTAGTTAAAGCAGCCAAGAAGGCGGGATTTGTAGAGGTTTTTGTGCCAAAGAAAAACGCAAAAGAAGCAGCGCTTATCAGGGGCATAAAAGTTTTTTCCTGCTCAAAATTGGCGGATATAGTTGCGCATTTTAAAAATGAGAGCAAATTAGAAGAGTATCCTGAAACAAAAATTGAGGTTAATATAAAAGAAGATGCAAACAAATTAGATTTCTCAGATATTAAAGGTCAGGAAACAGCCAAACGGGGTTTGGAAATTGCAGCTGCAGGCGGGCATAATATTTTAATGGTCGGACCTCCGGGCACAGGCAAGACAATGCTGGCTAAGGCCTTTGCCTCAATTCTTCCCCTGCTATCTTTTGAAGAGATTTTAGAAGTGACAGAAATACATAGCGTTGCTGGGACTCTTTCCGAAGATTTTATGACGTTACGGCCGTTCAGGAATCCGCACCACACTTCTTCTTATGTTGCTCTTGTTGGCGGAGGCAATTGGCCAAGGCCGGGCGAGATAACCTTAAGTCATAGAGGAGTTTTGTTTCTGGACGAGTTTCCGGAATTTGAGAGAAGAGCAATTGAGGCGCTTCGTCAGCCACTTGAAGACGGTATGATTTGTATTTCTCGCGCCAGAGGCTCGCTTGTTTTTCCTGCAAGATTCATAATGGTTTGCACTACCAATCCTTGCCCGTGCGGAAATATGGGTTCAAAAAAGCCATGTGTATGCTCGCAAGCCGCGCTTATGCGGTATCAGAGGAAAATTTCCGGTCCTATTATAGACAGGATAGATCTTTGGTTGGAAGTGCCGCAAGTTGAGCATGAGAAACTTTCTGATGACGAGAGAACAGGTGAAACATCAAAAGAGATTCAGAAAAGAGTTATTAAAGCGCGTGAAATACAAAAAAGAAGGTTTTCCAAAAGAAATATTTTTACAAACAGCGAGATGAATGTGAGAGAAATAAAAATTTTTGCTAATTTAAGTGACAACGTGAAAAGTATTTTAAATCAAGCGGCGCAGAGATTAGATCTTTCAGGTCGAGCATATCATCGCGTCATAAAACTTTCTCGCACCATTGCTGATTTGGAAGGCAGTCAAGATATAGCCGAACAGCATATTCTGGAAGCGTTGCAATATAGGCCGAAATAAAATGTTAAATGTTAGCCACTGAGTGGCTAACATTTAATCTCGGTGGCTAACATTTTATTGTGTTTCAAACTTCTTGAAGTTAGGAAACTTTCAGCTTTTTTGTTTGGAAATTATGTTAATATTAAAATGTTATTATGGAATCTTTGTTAAAAAATCTCAATGAGGCGCAGAAGAAGGCGGTTCTGCATAAAGACGGCCCCTTGCTTGTTTTAGCAGGAGCAGGCGCGGGTAAGACAAAAGCCATTGCCCACAGGGTGGCTTACTTGGTTTCTCAAGGAGTGAATCCGGAAAATATTTTGGCAATAACTTTTACAAATAAGGCAGCAAATGAAATGAAAGAAAGAATAATGTTTTTGTTAAAACCCCAAATCATAAATTCTAAACTTCAAACTCCTTTTGTCAGTACTTTTCATTCGCTCGGCGCGCATATTTTAAGGAGACATGGAAAGTATATTGGCATAACAAAAAATTTTACAATTTTAGATAAAGAAGACAGTTTAGGAATGATAAAAGAGGCGATCAAAGAATTAAATATTGACCCAAAACAGTTCCAGCCCGCAAAAATGTCCTCAATCATTTCAAGGCAGAAGGGGGAGTTGGCTGAGGTAGAAGAATTTCTAGCTCAAGCAGGAGGAGAATTTTTTCCTCGCACCCTCGGAATGATTTGGAAAAAATATGAAGACATTTTAGTTGAGCACAAGTCGCTTGATTTTGACGACCTTATAACAAGAACAGTTTTATTATTGCAAAAAAACAAAGAGGTGCGCGAATTTTATCAGAATTTATGGAAATATATTCTAATTGATGAGTATCAGGATACAAATAAAAGCCAGTATGAGTTTTCCAAAATTCTGGCAGAAAAGCATAAAAATATATGCGCTATCGGCGACATGGACCAGGCGATTTATTCTTGGCGAGGCGCGGATTTTAGAAATATTATTAATTTTGAAAATGAGTATCCTGAACATATCACCATCATTTTTGAGGAAAATTACCGTTCCACCAAGACAATTTTAGAAGCAGCAGCCAAGGTTATTGAGAAGAATAAAATGCGCAAGCCCAAAAAACTGATTTCAAAAAAAGAATCTGGCTCGGAAATAATTTTATTTGAGGCCATGAGCGAAGAAGAAGAAGCGAATTTCGTGACGCATCAAATAAAAGATTTGCTCAAGAAAAAAAATCAGACAACAGAGATTGCAGTGCTTTATAGGGCGAATTTCCAGTCCAGAATTTTGGAGGAAGTATGTTTAAAGCATAATATACCGTATCATGTGGTGGGCACCCAATTTTATGAGAGAAAAGAAATAAAAGATATTTTTGCTTATCTTCGCGCCTCGCTTAATCCTAAAAATCTTTTGGATATAAAAAGAATAATTAATGTGCCACCGAGAGGAATCGGAAAAGTTGCCTTTTTAAATTACGTGTCAAAAAAGAAATTGACGGAGGAATCTGAGAAAAGAATGAAAGATTTTTTGAAACTTCTTGAATTAATCAAAGGAAAAACAGAAATTAGCAAAGCATCTGAAGTTATAAAATACATTATGAAGCAAACAGGGCTTCAGAAATTTTTAGAAAGCGGAACTGATGATGATAAAGAGAGATTAGAAAATATAAAAGAGATGGTAACGATTGCCACTCGCTATGATGAATCAAAACCGCCGGAAGGAATTGAAAAATTTATAACAGACGTGGTCTTAATGGCAGACCAAGATTCTATAGAAAGAAAACAAAAAGGCGTGCGTTTGATGACCGTGCATTCTGCCAAAGGACTGGAATTTGAAAATGTTTTTATTGTGGGGCTTGAGGACGGGCTTTTTCCTCATGGAGGGTTTGGAGATAATTCGCCGGACAAACAGGAAGAGGAAAGAAGATTATTTTATGTGGCTCTGACAAGGGCAAAAGAAAGGGTTTTTCTTTCTTTTTCCGTTTCTCGCACAATTTTTGGCAGTAAGCAATTAAATATGCCGTCAAGATTTTTATCTGACATTCCGGAACACCTGATACGCCTGGCAGATTACCGCGACAGACAGGAGGAGGTAATTGAGTATTAACATTTAGCTATTTTTTGCCTTTTTCTTTCTTTTTGTTAAAATAAAAGTATATGGAAGATTTGCCAACACAAGAAATAGAAAAACAAGATCCCGAAAAAGCGCTGAAGGAGTTGAATGAGGTCTTAAAGAAAGATGAAGAAATAAAGATAGAGGTTCCAAAATATGTGCCAGAGGAAAAATCCGAGGAAAATAAATTCTCTGAATTTTTGACCAAGAGCAAGCCGGAAGATATATACAAATCTTTTAAAGATGGTAAATATTCTTATGAAGATATTATGGAAGGTAAAGTAAAAGCCGACCCTAGTGTATTAAAATATTTTTCCAAAGAGGATTGGATGAAAGTTCATGGCGTGGAAACAAAATTGGAAGATTTAGACAAGGAAAAGGAATTGCGAGAAAAACAAAAAGAGGGGAAATTGCTTACATCAGAAGAGATTGGAATTTTAAAATCAGTGGAAGTGATGCGCGAAATGAATTTAAGAGAAAAGGAAGAGAGGGAAACCGAAGAAAAAATAAAATCAGAAATAAAACTGGAAAAAACAATTGATAATGCATTAGACAAAGCCCGAGAGGTTCTTGGAAAGGAGAATAGTATCACAGAAGAAG
>JBBTUP010000044.1:0-2930 GCA_038063695.1 Patescibacteria group bacterium | reverse complement strand
TTTCCAGAATTTTTGTTTTAAAGAAGAAATTATATCATTCATTTCTTGATTTTTTAAAAATTTAAGCAGAATACAGCCAGCAAGAATCGCTATCAAGCCGGAAAATAATCCCTGCAAAAATATCCCGATGAAAGTATTGAGATTAAAAATATCATCAAATATAGAAAGGCCAAAATAAGCCACCACTCCAATCAATAAGGCGGAAACAATTGACTGCCAAAGTGTTTTTTTAAGAAAAGCGCCTACGTGATTAAATTCTTTCTGAAAGGACTCCCAGAGAAATACTGCATTGATAATCATACCGAGAGAAAAAGCCAGAGGCAGCATCAAGACACTGGTTCCCGGCACATCTTTAACTCTTAGAGCGACTTCAAAAAAATTTCTCATAGGATCATACATATTAAAAATTTTAATCAAAACATAAGAACTGATGACTATAAAAACGGAAGAATAAATATTTATGATAAGAGGCCTCCTTGTCTTACCTGCGGCATAAAAACTCCTCACAAAAAGAACAACCAACGACTGCGCCGTAAGAGAAATCGCAAAAAGAGCCAAACCCGCAGCAGTTAATCTTGTGTCTGACCAGCTGAATTCGCCAGAACCCAAAATAACACGGACTATCTGCGCCCTCAACACCACAAAAAGAGCAGTGGCGGGCAAAGTCCAAAATATAATATGTCTAGAGGCAGATACAACAATATCAAGAAATTCTTTTCTTTGATTTTTTACAAAAAATTTAGTCAAAGTCGGGAAAGCGGCAACGCTATAACTAAAGCCAACAACTCCAAGAATGACATATTGGATATTGTAAGAAAAAGTGAAGACAGCAATACTGCCAGCGGCCAAAAACGATGCGGTTCCGATTATAAAGATGAAAACAAATTGATTTAATCCCAAGCCAAGAGTCCTCGGTAAAGAAAGTTTTGCAATCTCTTTTATTTCTGAAAAATTAATACTAAATGAAAATCTCGGCATAAAACCAAGTCTTATAATCTCCGGCACCTGAATCAAAAGATGCATAGCAGCGCCAAGAATCACGCCAAAAACAACGCCCTTTAATCCTAAATCATAAGAGAAGAAGAGTATGCCAATAATAATTCCGAGATTATAAAGAATAGGACTTAGCGCATAGATAAAAAATTTTTTATATGACTGAATAATACTTGAGAATAAATTTGAAAGACCAAGCAAAAACGGAGATAAAAGCAAAATTCGCGTAATGTAAGTAAGTTGATTCTGGTCAGAAGCAGCAAAACCGGGTACTATAAAACGTATAAGATATGGGGTAAATAAAAATAAAATAATGACCAAAATAAAATTAGAAATAATAAACAAGGAAAAAATCCCACTAAAAAATGCATAGGTCTTTTCTTTAGAAACAGACATTCTTTCTAAAAAAAACGGGATAATAACCGCGACAGAGGTTATAGACAACATGATTACATAAAGAAAATCAGGTATCCTAAAAGCGACATAATAGATATCAAGTGTCTTACCAGCCCCAAAGTGGTCCGCTAAAAGCCTGTCTCTTAAAAGGGCTAGTGAGCTAGAACCGATTGAAGAAATAGCTAAAACAATGGCAGCCTTATGAATGTTTCTAAATTCATGATTAAAAAATTTTAAAATCCTCATTTATCTATCATCTATTGGTGGTTTTTCCCTCTCTTCTGGTAATTTTTCTGGCGGGGAGATACTCTCTAGCGCCGGCCTTTCATTTTGCAAATTATTTAAAATTCTTTTAACTTCTGCATTGTCCGGATTATATTCTTCAATTTTTCTAAATTGTGCTATTGCATCTGACACCATAGTTTTTCTGCTATAAATAAGTCCTAGAAAATATCTGGCATTTGAATAATCTGGCCTTAAAATTACAACTTTTTCAAGAGCCAATTGGGCCTTATCAAAATCGCGGTCATTATAATATAATATACCGAGCTGAAAAAGGACGCCTATGTCATTTGGAGACGAGACAAAAGCTTGTTCTGCCCTTTGTATTGCACTTTTCAAATTCCCTTCTGCAACATCTATCTGTGATAGCATAAATAATGCCGGGGTAAAATCATTTTTCACTTCTAATGCTGAATTCAATAAATCTTTGGCGGAAACACGATCACCTACTTTCATCTTCACTCTAGCCTTTGAAACAATAATGGAAGGATCCGCGGGAGACCTAAAAAATGCTTCATTATAAGAATTAATTGCCATTTCCAAAGCGCCCTGAATGCCTAGAGGAACCGCTAATTCATATACTTTGCCTAGTTGCATCCAATTTAATGGATCGGGTCCATTAATGTCGACAGCAGTCCTAGCGTTTTTTATTGCAGCGCCATAAAAGTTCTGAAATTGAATTTGAGCCTCTTGAGTGGTAACATTTTCCTGCAATAATAAATTTTGAGTTTTAATAATATTTACATCGGAAAGCATTCTGAAATATTTATCTGTTTTATTGAATTTTGTCGCATTGATAATTTCTGTCTCGACTTTATTTAAATCAACTCCAGAATTAAAATCATTCGACGCCTGCATAAACAACTTTTCTGACCAATATTTTTGGGAAAAAATATAAATACCCAATATGAGAGATATTATAAACACAGTGATAATAAACATGAAAACAAAACCCAGTTTAGCATTTTTAAATATGTTTATTGTTAATATTTTTATTTTCTCTGTTTTTGCTAATATGCCTAACGAAACTCCTGTCATAAGAAAAGCCAAAGCAAGAATTACAATACCAGGAGAATAAAAAACAAGAGAAACCCATAGATAAACAGAACCTAGAAACGAAGACAGGAGCAAGGCATGAGTATTGTCTCTTTTAACGTTAGATATCACTTTCCCGCCATTCAAAACAAAAACGAGAGCGAGAAAAATTATCAAGGAAATTCCTCCGAGTAAACCTGTTGTGGCAACAAAAGAAGGCAAAA
>JBBTUP010000043.1:0-3388 GCA_038063695.1 Patescibacteria group bacterium | reverse complement strand
GCGCTTTTTAGCGATGAAGTTGCTGGAAAAATTCAGTCAATAAGCAAAGAAAACAATATTAAAGATGAAAAAATGAGTGAACTGGCTGACGAGGTGGGTTTGGTGATGTACGGGATAACCAAGCCAAAAAACTTTATCCCCAATCTTTCTTCAAGATTAGGAATTGATATTACTATAGCCCGCAAAATAGCTGAAGAGGTTAATTCCAAGATTTTTTCCAAAATAAGAGATTCTTTAAAAAAAATACATGGCATTGTTTCGGATGCTCCTGTTGCTTCACCTACCCCAACTTCTATGCCCGTTGTACCCGAAGAAAAAATCAGCCCTTTTGAGGCGAAAACAAAGCAGGAAATTTTCAGAGCAGCGCCTGAAGAATCAAAACAGACGGAAGGAACAGAAATACCAAAGCCCCCTGTAAGCGGATATGCCGGAGCTAAAGATCCATATCATGAAGCAATAGAATAAATATGAGATTTCAAGTTCCACAATTTATTGATGTAGAAAGCAAAATAATAGGTCCATTCACTTTAAAGCAATTCTTTTATTTAGCAGGAGGAGGAGGGATGGTGTTTCTTTTGAAAACGTTTTTGCCGTTTTTTTTGTTTGTTATTTTAGCAATTCCAGTAGCTGCCCTTGCCTTGGCCTTGGCTTTTTATAAAGTTAATAATCATCAGCCATTCATCTTTTTTTTACAAAACGTTTTTAGGCATATTACCAGCAAAAGACTGTATCTTTGGAAAAAAGTCGAGCCAGAGAAACAAAAAGAATTAGAGGAAGCCAAAAAACAGCAACTTACTCCTCAAATTTCTGTTCCAAAATTGACCCAGAGCAGATTAAGCGATTTAGCGTGGAGTTTGGATATAAAGGAAAAAGCAAAATAGATATAATATGGCAATTATCGCAAAACCAACACAGGATTTCGTCCCTATAAAAGCTATACGTGACGGAGTTCTTATAATGAAAGACGGTTCTTATAATTTAGTTTCTATGGTTTCAAGTATAAATTTTGCCTTAAAATCAGAGGAAGAACAGGATGCCATAATTTTTCAATTCCAGAATTTTCTTAATTCTTTGGATTTTTCCACGCAGATTTTTATACAGTCAAGAAAACTGGACATAGGGCCTTATTTGAATAGATTAAGAGAGGCTGAAAAAAAGCAGACGAATGAATTATTAAGAATACAGACAAGAGAGTATATAGAATTTGTAAAAAATTTCGTCAAATCAACCGAAATTGTAACAAAGACATTTTTTACGGTGGTTTCTCTCAGGGCAGTTGGCATGGAGACATTAAAGAAGAGTGGCATAGGAGGAATATTTTCCAGCCTGTCGTTTAAATTAAAAAAAAAGGAGACCAGAGAAGAAGGCGATGATAAGTTTGATGAATATAAAATTCAACTTCAACAAAGAATGGATCTTATAAGTCAAGGTCTTATAAGGTGCGGTTTAAAAATGGCGCCATTAAATACTGAGGAGATCATTGAGCTTTTTTATAAACTATTCAATCCCGGAGAACTTGAAAGAGAATCCACAGAAACATCTATCACCTCTTTGCTTAAGAAGAAATAAAAAATTATATGGCAATACTGGATTTGTTCAAAAAAAATAAGAAGCCTGTAGATCAAGGAGAAGAAATGCCGATTATTCCTCAAGAGATATATGAGACTGGAATTTTGCAGTTGAAAGATATTATCGCTCCATCAGCGTTAGAAGTGGGATCTAGTTCTATTAAACTTGGCGAGAAGATAATCAGGTCTTTTTTTGTCATTTCCTATCCCCGATTTTTGGCTTCCAGTTGGTTTTCTCCAGTCATAAATCTTGACAGGGTTTTTGACATTTCTTTATTTGTGCATCCCATTGACACTTCATCTATTTTAAAACAGCTTCAGAGAAAAGTGGCTGAAGTGCAAGCGCAGATACATACTAGGCAGGAAAAAGGTTTGGTGCGGGACCCTGTTCTGGATACGGCTTTTCAGGACTTGGAGGATTTAAGAGATAAATTACAGCAGGCAACGGAAAAGCTTTTTAATTTCGGTCTTTATGTAACCATTTATGCCGATGATCTTGATGAATTGAATAAAATTGAGACAGAAATCAGATCTATTCTTGAATCCAAACTTATTTATATAAAACCAGCTTTATTTCAGCAGTTAGATGGTTTTTTGAGTTCTTTGCCTTTATGCCAAGATAAATTGTTAGTTCATACAAAACTTAATTCTTCCCCAATTTCCAGTATGTTTCCATTTGTTTCTTTTGACCTCTCTTCTGACAGGGGCATTCTTTTTGGGGTTAATAGGCATAATAATAGTCTTGTTTTGTTTGATCGCTTCTCCCTTGAAAATTACAATTCAGTTGTGTTTGCAAAATCAGGATCAGGAAAATCATATGCCACTAAACTGGAAGTATTGAGAACTTTAATGTTTGACATAGATGTTATTATAATTGACCCTGAGAGAGAATATGAATACTTGGCTGAAGCAGTTGATGGAAGATATTTCAATATTTCACTTACTTCAAAACATCATATAAATCCTTTTGATTTGCCTCCCATAGGAGAGGATGAATCTCCGCAAGATGTTTTAAGGTCAAATATTATAAATTTAGTAGGTCTTTTTAGGTTGATGCTCGGGGGTCTGACTTCAGAAGAAGATGCGATTATAGACAGGGCAATAACTGAGACTTATGCTTCTCGTGACATTACTCCTGAATCTGATTTTTCTAATGCTATTCCTCCATTGCTTTCAGATTTGGAATTAGTTTTGGCGAGCATGGATGGCGGCGAATCTTTAGCCCAAAGGCTCAGTAAGTATACGCAAGGTACGTGGGCTGGCTTTATAAATCAGCCGACCAACGTTGATATTAATAGAAAACTCGTGGTTTTTTCAGTAAGAGATATGGAAGATGAATTAAGGCCAGCAGGAATGTATATTATTACCCATTATATATGGAATGCTGTGAGAAAAAACATAAAAAAAAGGCTTTTTATTATTGATGAGGCATGGTGGATGATGAAATCCGATGATACCGCCTCATTTCTTTTTGGAATTGCAAAACGTTGCAGAAAATATTATTTGGGTTTAGCCACAATAACCCAGAATATTGAAGATTTTTTGGTTAATCAATACGGCGGGGCCATCATTACTAATTCAGCCATTCAATTTCTTATGAAGCAATCTCCAGCAGCAATAGATAAGGTTCAGAAAACATTTAATCTTACAGAAGAGGAAAAATTTCTTCTTTTGGAATCTGATGTTGGGGAGGGCATATTTTTTGCCGGACAGAAGCATGTGGCTATTAAAGTTTTGGCGTCTTATACAGAAGACCAGATTGTGACATCAGACCCGTCGCAACTTTTGGCTGTTAAAAAGGCAAAACAAGAATTCGCGCA
>JBBTUP010000042.1:0-1865 GCA_038063695.1 Patescibacteria group bacterium | reverse complement strand
TTCTGGAGGATATCAGAAAAACGATTCTTAATACTGATTTCAATATTATTAGATAAAAAATATGAAAAATGAATAATTTTAAAAAAATAGATTTACTAGTGGCTTTGATAATAGGCGAGGCAGCTGCCTTGCTTATGGTTTTAATCGGCAACAATCTTGCTGAAGAGAGCGTTGTTTTTAAGGCATTGGCGCCTTATTTGAATTATCTAGTAATAGTTTTTCCTCTTGTATGCGCAATGGGCTTGTATATCGCGCATATTCTAAGCAAGTTTATAGGAGTGATTTACCAATTCGCAAAATTTGTTTTGGTTGGCGGATTGAATTTTTTGATTGATATGGGCGTGCTTAATTTTTTGATTTTTTATACTGGGATATCTACGGGATTGGTTCAGTCTGAGTTTAAAGGAATTTCTTTTCTAGTTGCTACGATAAATAGTTATTTTTGGAATAAATATTGGACTTTCGGGCGGAAAAATACTGAATCCGCGCAAAGAGAAATTCTTGTATTTTTTGTTGTTAGTACAATCGGCTTTTTGATAAATCTCGGCGTTGATTATATTATTGTTAATTTAATAAGCCCATTCAACAGTATGAATCTTAAAATATGGGCGCAATTCGGGGGGTTAATGGCATCAATAGTCGCTCTGTCTTGGAATTTCATCGGATATAAATTTATAGTATTCAAAAAAAATGGGTAACATTGTTTTATATCGCAAATATAGGCCGAAAAGCTTTGACGAAGTTTTAGGACAGGACCATATTGTTTCTATTTTAAAAAATGCTGTAAAACTAGGCCGCGTTAGCCATGCCTATCTTTTCTTCGGTCCCCGCGGCACAGGTAAGACAAGCGTGGCGCGCATTTTGGCAAAGGAGATTGGATGCGCAGATGTGGATTTGATAGAAATAGACGCTGCTTCTTCGCGAGGCATTGACGAAATAAGGGCATTGCGGGAGGCGGTGCGTTACGTACCCCTGCAGGGCAAGGTCAAGGTTTATATTATTGACGAGGTGCATATGCTCACTAAAGAGGCCTTTAATGCGCTTTTAAAAACGCTTGAGGAACCGCCCGAGCATGCTATCTTTATTCTCGCTACAACAGAAATAGAAAAGGTGCCGGACACGATTATTTCAAGGTGCCAGAATTTTTCTTTTAAAAAAATTCCTGAATCTCTTTTGAGAAAATCTATTTCCTCTATAGTAAAAAAAGAGGGATTTGATATTGATGATGAGGCAGCTGGCCTGATCGCTCTTTTTGCAGAAGGGTCTTTCAGGGACAGCCAGAGCATTTTAGACCAGATTTTAAGTTTAGGTTCTAAAGAAATTGATAGTGATAAAATAAGAGAATTTTTATCCGCGCCCTCAAGGGAATTGACAGAAGAATTTATAATTTCTTTGATTGAAAAAAAAATAGACAAGGGTATGGAAATAATCCAGAAAATTATAGAGCAAAATATAGATACAAAGAATTTTTTAAAAATGGTCTTGCGCGATATCCGCTCAATGATCTTATTGAAATTAGCGCCAGATATGAAAAAAAAGCTGGAAGAGATGATAGGCGAGAGGGAATTTAAGTTTATAGAAAAATATAAAGATATTTTAAAGCAAGGCGAGTTAGGTAGAATACTATCTATATTATTAGAAGCATACGATACTAAAAACAGATCTTATTTGCCCCAATTACCCCTAGAACTTGCATTGTTGAAGATAATTGAGAAGGAGTAAGTAAAATGTGCGAAGCTCGGCTTTGCACATACGCACATTTTGTTTTGGCGAAATTCGGGGCGGACAAAAAACAGAAAAATCAAATTCAATATTGTGCCTCTACCATTCTACTATTTTTCGTCCACGATCTAAAGGGGTCCATC
>JBBTUP010000041.1:0-1574 GCA_038063695.1 Patescibacteria group bacterium | reverse complement strand
CCGATTTTCGGTCCAGGAGGAATTTTTAATATTTCCATAATTTTATTGCCGTCAATTTTTAACATGGAAACAGAAAGAGGCGCCCTCATTGCCTCTTCTATCATTGACTCGTATTTCCTTAATCTATAAGGGGTTTCTTTGGGTCTGCCCATGCCAATTCTGTCTGCAAACCTCACTCTCATTAAATCCCAGACATTGTCTTTACCTACATTGCGCACAGTCCTGCGAACCGCAGACAAAGTAATCTTGTCCGTATCAGAAAAAAACATATGATATCGCACCAGTTTTGCCACTAATTCCGTGAATTTTTTAGAATATTTAAGCCGAGATAATATTTTTACGGCCATCTTCGCGCCAATCACATCATGTCCATAAAATGTCCAGTCGTTTTTCTCCTTACTCCATCTTCTTGCGTGCGGCTTGCCAATATCATGAAAAAGTGAGGCCGTCCTTACTTCAAGCGAATAATTATTTTTTACAGCATGCATAAAGGCTTTTATGCCATGCTCCCAAACCTCATACTTATGGTCCTTATTTTGTTTAATGCCTATTCCCTTTTCCAATTCTGGAATTATATGCTTTAAAATTCCTGTTTCATGCATAACTTCCAAGGCCTTATCAGAATTATCTGACATTAAAATTTTGGAAAATTCATCGTTTATGCGCTCCTTAGCAATCATTTCCAAAAGATGGGCTTGTTTCTTGAGCGCTTGCATTGTTTCTTGGTTAATCGTGAAACCTAGTTCTGATGCAAAACGCACTGCCCTTAATATTCTTAAGGCGTCTTCATTAAACCTGTCTCCTGAATTGCCAACTGTCCTTATTATTTTGTTTTTTAAATCTTTCTGGCCTTCAAATAAATCAATGATTTCATGCGTCTTGGCTTTCATATCTATGGCCATGGCATTTATGGTAAAATCACGTCTTTTTAGGTCATCTTCAATGTTATTCGTGAAACTGACAAAATCAGGGTGCCTTTTGTCTGAATATTTTGATTCCAAACGATAAGGCGTAATCTCAATAACCTTTAATATAGGGTCTTTTGAATTAGTTATCACAGCAACTGTTCCAAATTTATTCTCATAAACAGTTCTCTCAAATAAACCCTGGGTTTGTTCTGGTTTGGCGTTTGTGGCAATATCCCAGTCTTTTGGTTTGTTATTTAGTAGTAAATCGCGAACACAACCGCCTACTAAATAAGCATCAAACCCTGCTCTAATAAGGACTTCGGTTATTTGTGAAACAATAGGAGGTATTTTATATTTCATCCCGTTAGAGACAGTCCCGTTAGAAATTCTCTAACGAACCTATGTTTATTAACTATTAAAATTTTGTATTTCATAAATATATAAAATAAGATTTATAAATTTCTAACGGGACGTAAATTTTTTATATTCCTATATAATATACCACTCCTCCTGCTTCTTATCACATAAACATAAAACATAAGGTTTTGGTCTCTAACGGGATTCATAAATATTTTACGCGCCTGGCAGGACTCGAACCCACAACCCCCTGGTCCGAAGCCAGGTGCTCTATCCATTGAGCTACAGGCGCATTGATAATTTTATTTT
>JBBTUP010000040.1:0-4116 GCA_038063695.1 Patescibacteria group bacterium | reverse complement strand
GAGATGGTCAAAGCGCATAAGGGACGGATATGGGCAGAAAGCGAGGGGATAGGCAAGGGAAGCACGTTTTTTGTTGAGTTGTTGAGGAAAATATGAAAGTAAAATTTAATAAAACTGCACAACAATTTTTTTATATATCCAATTTATCTGAATGGCATTTTTCTTGTCGGGAGAAAGATGGCTTGAGGAGACCGGTAAATTAACACAAAAAGAAAAAATGCTTTAAAACTTTTTACTAAAATATTGAAAAAATACGATTTTGGGGAAAATTTCGTAGATTACTCAGTGGCTTCATGATGAAGAAATAATAGTTTCAACAAATCGAAGATAGTCTGCTCGGCTAATTACGGTATCAATTTTTTTTGCCTTTCGATAGATTGAAAAACATTTAGCCAGATTATCAATGAAATTAAGATTCAATCTTGATCTAATAGCGTAAGAAATACAGTTTAACGGTTGACCAATCGTTTCAAATTTTTCACGCATAATAGCGATTTCAATCGACAATTCAGAGTACATTGCCCTCGACCAGTCGATGATACAAAAGGAATCTTTGTCAACAAGAATATTTCTAGGAGAAAGGTCAAAATGAATTAAGGCAGGAATGCTTGGTTGCTGAAGGGAACTATATATTACTTCTTTTAGCCAATCAATTGATCGGCATACGGTCTCCTGTTTAATATTTGCTTTGGCCATTTGGGTTTGATAGCCGGTAGATAGATAATTTTCTACAAATTGAAAGGCATTTGATTCCAATTTTCGATATTGGTTATCAATCGGGTTTTTAATGGCCCAGATTTTTCCCATAAAACTAGCGATACTGCAAAACCAATTTAGTTTCTGGGGCCGCCAATCAATGTCATCCAAGTTTTCTCCGCAGTATGGAGTGATAATTTCATATTTTTGATCATCAATACTAATAATTCGCGGAATAAAATTTATACCCTCCCGTTGAAGAAAGGATAAAAAATATTTTTCTTGGTAATAATCTTCCGGACAAAAAAAGGTCTTGATAATTACATTATTGTTTCTTCTGACAACACTTTGGCCAAAATGGTATTCTTGATCCTTAGCGATAGTCATAGTTTTAGATTTTCAAAGAAGTGGGCGACGACGCTCTTGTCTTCATCTTGAAGCTGCAAGTAAGTATTAAGGGCAATGTTGTGGGTATTGAAGATTTTACAATAATCCCAAGTTAACTGAGAGATGTATATATTATAAGTTTTTTCTCCAATATAGATAATGCCAGTAATAAAGAGGGTATCATCTTTTTTAAGAAGGAAACTTGTTCGAACGGGCAGAACTGAAAGGTAATAAATTTCTCTTTTTTTGTCTAATTCTGGTCCGTGTATTATTTCAATATTTTTAAGTTTAATTAACGATGGTTCTCCCACTGATTTGTCAATTTCTGGTTTCGTTTTTATGAAAACAAGAGAACCAGTAGAAATTAAAGATTCCCTAAGAGTAATAGCCCCAGAAAAAAGGATAGATATCTTAATATTCTCAAAGATAAAACTTATTTTACGATTTTCAAAAGCGATTAATTCGGGAGTTGTAATAAATGAGCTATAAGCACCTCGTCGATCAACAATGCCGCTAGAAAATAATTTAAAATTTTGATCTTGAGAAATAAATTTATGCAATTGTTGATAGAGATGAGCATCACTAATTGTAAGGTCGATATCTGATGTTGGAGTTTCAAGTCGGCACTGTAGACTGGCATCTAGTCCCATTAAGGATATTTGGAAACGCGGTATTTTTTTGCTAAAGATGGCAAATATTTTTCTGATAACACACATTTGGATGTTGTCTTCTTGAAGTCTATCTAAAAGGGTCTGAGATTGCGAAATTTCCTTCAACTCTTGGATTTTAAAAGAGGGAAGATAATGATTAAAGGGCTTGAAAAAATGAGTATCTTTAGTTTTAGTCTTTAAATAACTTTCAAAGGGATAATGATATGATAGGTAATAACCGTCCTTGTTTTTTCTTTCTGTACGATAGTCGACTTTTTTATACTTAATATAACCAGTAACCTGATCATCTACTCTGATGCACTTATAAACATCTTTGGTTAGATGATGAATAAAATAATTTAGATATATTTTTATTGGTTGATTCATGGCGATAAAAATATTATAATTCTTTTATATGGATGTTAATAAAAAAATCGAAACCATTTTAAATACTGATAAAGGGAGAATGTTATTGACTTGGATCAAAACAGATAATCTAAACCAATTTAAGCCGTGTTTTCAAGTTTATGGAATCATTTTTAATAATACAGGAGAAATACTCTTAATACAAGAAAAAGAAAAGTGGAAAATACCCGGAGGAACTCCCAAGGGCAATGAAACAGCCGTTGAAACGTTAAAACGAGAGTTGTTAGAAGAAGCAGATGTAAAAGTTACAAATATAATACCCCTGGGGGTGCAAAGAGTTGATTATACAAATAATCCAAATAAAATCAAGGGAGATTTATATTTCCAATACCGATTTGTATGTTTAGTAGATCAATTATTAGACCGAACTCCAGATCCAGATACTGGAATCATTAACGCAAGGATGTTTGTACCGGCAAAAAAAATTACAAAATACGTAAAATGGGGTAGAGTTGGAGAGGCGATGTTTAGTGACGCGATTAATCTTTTTAAAGAGAGAATAATAAAAACATAGGATAATCTAAGATATTATGGATTATGAAAAATTTAAAAATGTGCCAGAGATAAAAGAAGTTATTCCAAAACATGAGATTGCCTTTGCTTTTATTAAACCCCACGCTATTAAAGATTTGCCGGAGATCGAAAAACTCTTAAAAGAAAATGGTCTAGAAATAATATATCAAGATAGAATCAAACTAGAGGGTGATGTAATAGATCATATATACAAGGAATATTTAGATACGCATTTTTATCCTGTTATGAAAGATTTTTTAGAAAAAAATGAAGTAGGTGTTTTACTTGTTGGTGGTCCGGGTCATCATGCTCAAGAAGTGTTATTAAGGCTAAAAAAAGTTGACGGAGAAGACGGCCCAATAAGACAGCGTTTTCGTATTCCTCGGCTTGATAGAGAAGAATACGAGTTATGGGAAAAAGGAAATCACCCAAACCAAGAAGAAGTTTCTGTTTTAATTACTCTTGGTAATGTAATCCATACAGCCAACAGTACAGAAGAGGCGCTAAAGAGTCTTAAAATGATTTTAGGTAAAAAATTTGAGGAGATGAAGAAAAAGGGAAATCTACCGGCGGAACTGTGGGAGATTTTTAGTGAAAGCGACTATTTCACAGAAAACCACGAATAAGAAATAGGATACCCAGATTTGAAGCACAATATTTATATGAATTACTTAGTAACAAACAAAAAAATTTATGATGTTCTTGCTTCGGAATATGAAAAGAAATCTCAATTAAGAAAAAATTTTAATAATGGGATTATCGATCGGTTTGTGAAGTTTATATCTACAGGTAATAAAATTTTAGATGTCGGATGTGCGATAGGTCTCGATATTGAAACTCTGCGTAGTAAAGGGTTTAAAGTAGTTGGTATAGACATATCCCCAAAAATGGTAAATTTTGCCCGGAAAAGAAATAGTGGTTGCCAGATTATTGAGGACAATTTTATGGATATTAATTTTTCGGCACAATTTGATGGTATTTGGGCACAATCATTTATTCATCTTTTTCCAAAATCAGAAGTTAGTAATGTTTTTCAAAAAATAAAGAAACTACTCAAGTTTGAGGGTGTAGCACATATTGCCACTTCGAAAGAAATTGAAAGCTCTGAAGGATATATTGAGAAGCGTGACTATAAAAATAAAATAAAAAGATTTAGGAAATATTGGACCCGAGAAGAATTGCGTAATTTCATATTAGATCAAGGTTTTTCCATAACAGATTATTACGAAACGGATGATCCAGCCCCAGTAAAAAATAAAAAATGGATGGTTTTTATTATAAAAAAAAATAGATAATTTAGCCTAAACGAGCCCGAATGCTTTCCACTTTCACCCTATTCTTCCTCAAAATTGTAATTTTCTTTTCCGTGCTCAAGGAAGTCAAAACCCAAGAAGCAATGAAGCAGCCAAATCGCGCACCCAAGGCTCTGGTTTGGGCCTATACG
>JBBTUP010000039.1:0-20149 GCA_038063695.1 Patescibacteria group bacterium | reverse complement strand
ACAAAGCTGCCAATTGGGCTTGTAAAGCCGTAATTTGCGCCTGTAAGTCAGAGATAGTATCTGCTGATGCTATCATTGGCATCACTGCAACCGCGCCTGACAACATTATACTAGTTGACAGACCCACCAATACTGAAGTGATTTTCGTCATTTTACTCATAATTTTTTTCTTTTAATAATAATTCTACTGAATCTTGTTTAATTTTTTTAATTTTAAAATTTTAAATTAAATAAGAATCTAATAAGATTATTCCTTAACATAGATTAATTTGATTCCGACCAAGTAATCAAATACTCTATGTATTTTTTATAACTAATAATCGACTGATAATTTTTCCAAATTTTCTAATTGTAAATTTAAATTTTTAATTGATTCATAGCATCCGTAAATATTTAATTTTCAAGGTTCTTAACAATACAGAAATACTGCATTTAATCTGCCTTGCGTATAATCTTAATTATAAATGCTTTATTTTAGGCTGTAAAATAATATTGTGGATAACTATATTTATGCCAGAATAAGCATTATTTATATATTCTACATAAAAATAAAGAAAATATCAACAAAAATCAATAATAACAAACATTTTCTGCTGTTTGTCAAAAAAATTATAGGGGTTTAGAAAACAAATACGTCCTCCATCGCTTCTCTCCCTTGCTTATTAATTGCCCTATCTTAACCAAATCTGAAAGATCCCTTTGAATGCTTTTTTCACTGATACCCGTGAAAATAACAGATATTTCTTTTATAGTCCTTTCCCCATTTTGTTTTAAAAAATCAATTATTTTTTTCTTTCTCTCTTCGCTATGCAAGCCCTTTCTCTTTAAAACAGTCTCCCTTACGGGTTTTATAGGAGTTTCAATTTCTTTTGTCTTAATTTGTCCGATAGAAATTTCTGGTATTATTGCTTCCTTATTCCCCTCCACAACACTCATCAAATTTATATACTCCTTACGCAAAATATCAAAATTCATACTGGAAACAATGGTACCTGTTGAAGCTATCTCCAGTATCCTTATTATTCTGTTCGCATATTCTATTACGTCCTGAAAATTACTCGAGTTTCTCCTAATGGACGTAAGTTTTGAATATAACTCTATGGCATTGTCTCTTAAGGACCACTTCAACGGCTCTTTGTCTGAAAAGAGGTCAGTGACTCTGTAAAGAGCCGCAGTTAATTTTTGCAACCTCTCTACTATATAATCGTAGGATTTTTCACTATTTTTGATTGTTTTATCGGACATGTCCATTATTATATCTATAATAACTGTACCCTGATAAAAAGCAACAGCAGAAATAAATACGGAATCTTTGATATGTTTTTGTCAAATAATGTATAATATTTATGATGGCTAAAAAGAAACCAGAAAAAAATAAAATTAAAGAGAAAAAAGAAAAATGGCATTCAAGATTAAAAGAAGAAACTAGGCATTCTATCCTGTCTCTGGTATTTTTCGCAATAGGAATATTTATAACTCTTTCTGCTTTCAATAAATCTGGGGTCATTGGCAATTACGCTTATCAGGTCCTGCATTCATTATTTGGCTCCGGCTTCTTTTTTGTTCCTCTTGTTTTTTTCTTAATCACCGCATCGTTTCTCCTGTCTTACAAGCCACATTTTTTCTCAACTGTCTTAATGGGAGGGACGCTTTTCCTCTTCAGCAGTTTGGGCCTTGTAGAAATTATATTCGGAGAAAAAAGAGGTGGCTATGTCGGATTTCTTGCGTCTTATCCCTTGCTTAAACTTTTTGATTTTTGGGTAAGTCTGATTATTTTTATAATTCTCTTTCTAATCTCCCTTCTCGTTCTTTTTAATTTCTCATTTATCTCATTCTTCAGAAGAAAAGAAATGACTAAAGACGATAAACAAGAAATTAAAACAGGGCCAGAAGAAAAAATTGAAAGCTTTGAAAACAAAGAGTCAACTCTAGATTCTGTCAAAGCCTTTATAAAAGAGGTCGCGCAAAAAGAAAAAAAAGAGGAGGAGGATATTGAACTAAGACACCATAAAATAAAATCCCTTATTCCCTTCCAGCCACCTCCTTTGGAATTTCTTGAAACAAGCAAGGGCAAACCTTCTAGTGGCGACGTAAAGGCAAATTCCAATATCATAAAAAGAACTTTGCAGAATTTCGGCATAGATGTGGAAATGGCTGAAGTGAATATTGGCCCCTCTGTGACACAATACACACTCAAACCGGCTGAAGGCATTAAACTTTCCCGCATTATTGCCCTGCAAAACGACCTCTCTTTAGCCCTGGCAGCGCATCCCATAAGAATAGAAGCTCCCATACCAGGAAAATCTCTTATTGGAATAGAAATCCCTAATTCAATAAAAACTCTTGTTGGACTACAGGATATTTTGTCGCAAGATGAATTTAATAAATCACCTTATCCTCTGATCTTTACTCTTGGCAGAGACACCTCGGGCAAAGCTATATACGCCAATCTTGCAAAAATGCCCCATCTTATGGTTGCCGGAGCAACAGGAACGGGAAAATCCGTGATGATACACACATTGATAATAAGTTTACTTTATAAAAATTCTCCGGAAATGCTTAGATTCTTAATGATAGACCCTAAGAGAGTTGAATTGACAATATATGATAAAATACCGCACCTACTTTCTCCTGTTATAATGGACGCGAAAAAAGCCATCATGACTTTTAAATGGGCTACAAAAGAAATGGAAAGAAGGTATGAGGTTCTCCTGAAAGCAGGGGTAAGAGATATTTCTTCATATCATAAAAATATTCTGTCAAATATAGCCGACGGAGAAGATGAGCCAGAATTAATGCCCAATATTATTATAATAATAGACGAACTGGCTGACCTTATAGCAACTTATCCGCGCGAAGTGGAAGCATCAATCGTAAGATTGGCGCAAATGTCCAGAGCTGTGGGAATACATCTAGTTGTTTCAACGCAAAGACCGTCAGTAGAGGTAATCACGGGCCTTATAAAAGCAAATATAACTTCAAGAATAGCCATGCAGGTGGCCTCGCAAGTTGATTCTAGAACAATCCTTGATATGGCTGGGGCTGAAAAATTATTAGGTAGCGGAGATTTGCTCTTTTTGGCTGGAGACACGAGTAAGCCAAAAAGAATACAAGCTCCTTTTATATCTGAAAAAGAAATCAAAAAAGTGGTAAAATATCTGGCAGATGAATATAAAGACACTAACTTGGAAAGTTTGAAGGATATGCAAGAACAAATAGAAAACGGCGATGGAAACGAGGTCAATGATTATAATCCTGACGAGAGCGATGATGAATTATATGGAGAAGCGAGAGAACTAGTCATAAGGGCAAAAAAGGCCTCAACCTCATATCTGCAAAGAAAATTTAAAATAGGATACGCCAGAGCCGCCAGACTGATGGATATGATGGAAGAGCGCGGCATTGTGGGGCCGGGAGAGGGAGCAAAACCAAGAGAGGTTTTGATAAAAGAAGAAGAGAACGAGGTAATATATTAATTTTATGGCTAGAATTTCAAGACTACAACAATTCATAAAAATTTCATTCATTGTTATTCTAATTGCCGTGTTTGGAATTTATGGCTTCTATAAAACAAAAAATTTAATATTGGGACCAGATATTGAAATTCTGTCTCCAAAAAACGGAAACAATATTTCTAATTCATATATCACAATTGAGGGCGCAGCTAAAAGAGTCTCCAACCTTTATCTGAACGGGAGAAAAATTTTTACTGATGAAAATGGAAATTTTAAAGAAAATTTGCTGATGGCTCAAGGATATAATATAATAGAACTATCCGCAGAAGATAAATTCAGGAGAAAAGTAAAAGAAATCAGAGAAATAATATTAAAATAACAAAATGCAAAAAAAAGAAAATAAAAAAAATGATGTAGGAATTGAAAATGCACTACATGAGATCAAGGCGAGATTCGGAGAAGGCTCGATAATGAAACTGGATGAGGCTAGAAAAGTTGACGTTGACACAATACCAACAGGGTCAATAAGCTTAGACATAGCTTTAGGCGTAAACGGCGTACCAAGAGGAAGAGTTATAGAAATATTTGGGCCTGAATCTTCCGGCAAGACAACTTTAGCCTTGCACATAGTGGCAGAGGCGCAGAAAAAAAACGGCCTCTGCGCTTTTATTGACGCGGAACATGCCCTTGACCCAGAATATTCAAAGAAACTGGGCGTAAAAACAAAAGACCTATTAATATCTCAGCCAGACACCGGCGAACAAGCCCTTGAAATAACAGAAAGTTTAATCCGCTCCGGAAGTATTGATGTTATTGTTATTGATTCTGTCGCTGCGTTAACGCCAAAAGCGGAGATTGAAGGAGAAATGGGCGCCTCTCATATGGGACTCCAGGCGCGACTTATGTCTCAAGCGCTAAGAAAACTCACGGCTATTGTGGCCAAATCAAAAACTGTGGTTATTTTTATAAATCAAATAAGAATGCAAATAGGTATAATGTTCGGCAATCCAGAAACAACTCCTGGAGGAAAGGCGCTTAAATTTTACTCTTCAGTAAGGATAGAAGTGAGAAAAACCGCCCAAATAAAAAAAGGAGAAGAAGTTATAGGAAACAGAGTAAGAGCAAAAGTGGTAAAAAATAAAGTTGCGCCGCCTTTTAGGACAGCGGAATTTGATATCATTTACAACGAAGGCATATCTTATACTGGCGATATATTAAACCTTGGAGAAAAATTCGGCATTATAAAAAAATCCGGCTCGTCATACTCCTATGAAAAAGAAAGTTTGGGAAGAGGATATGACAATGCGCGGATTTTCTTAAAAGAAAATCCGAAAATCACGCAAGAAATAGCAAAAAAAATAAAAGAGGCAATAAATCTCGCCCAAAATTGAGTTTATATATCTTTAATTTTTCTAGTTTGGAAAAAAAAATTAATATCTTTTTTAGTCAATAAATAAGCAACAGATTTAATCATTTTCTGAGATAAGGAATAGAGGATTATTATGCTGGAAATTAAAAGTAATTTCACTAGCAACTCCGTATTTATAAAAGCTAATGCAAGAAAATAAATAAGAGAGATTGGCTTTGATAATATAGGCGCATTATGCCAGACATTGAAGAAAGAAAAGTTCGAGGCTAGTAAAATCATCAATATTATGCCTAAAACCACCTCCATTGCAAAAGGAGTGATTAATTTTTTTGATAACCATATCATGTAAATGCGCCTCATGATTTTCTTTTTCAATTTTAAATTTGAGTTAGTATCAGAATAAAAATCCATAAATTATGAATTAGGACAAAAAGAATTATCTCCTTCTAAAATCTTCTTAAAATATTTTTTAGCCCTAAATAATCTCATTTTTACCGTGGCCACAGAAACATGTTCTTGGTCTGCTATAGATTTTTGCGATTTATCTTCTAAATAATACATTTTTAAAACTCTTTTTAAGTGTTCAGGCATTTTATTCATAATTTTAGCTACTATAGCCTTAGTTTCCACAGCTAATTCATGACCATTGGTCGTGGTATTGTCAGAAACAAAATCATAAAAAGACGCATCCACATAAATTATTGACTCTCTCATCTTTTTTATTTTTTTATAATGTATGAAAGATGTATTTAAAAGAATCTTATAGGCCCAACTCTTAAAACTCGATCCTTCCTGTTTCTTAAAACGGCTGGCATTTGAATATATCTTTGCGAAGGTCTCCTGTACGATATCTTCTGCTTCCTGTTTGTGATTTACGACCCTATAAGCAGCCCTTATAAAAGCATTTTGGTATTTATCAACGAGTACGCCGAAAAGCGACGGGTTCTTCATTGACTCTGCCAAAACCTCCTCGTCTCTATATACTTTTTGATCAAGTAATGGCATATAAGTACTTTTATATTATAACATACTTGATAAATCAAAGGTAACAATATAGAATATCCATTGCAATGCTTATATATAATGAATTAAAGCCAGGTAAGTATATCGTTCTAGAAGGTCAGCCCTATGAAATTATGGAATATAATTTTTTAAGAATGCAACAGAGAAAGCCGGTAGCCCAGACAAAAATAAAAAATCTCATTACCGGTAAGACAATGGAAAAAACCTTCCATCAAAACGACAAAATTGAAGAAGCGGAAATAGAAAAAAAACAAATAAAGTATCTGTATAATCACAAGGGGGAATTTTGGTTCTGTCACGAAAAAGACCTGTCAGAAAGATTCAAACTGGAGCAAAATATAATAGGCAACTCTGGAGACCTACTCAAGGCAAACACAATTGTTGAAGCCAATATATTCAATAATCAAATAATAGGCATCAATCTGCCAATAAAAGTTGAATTAAAAGTTGTAGAAGCTCCGCCATCTATTAAAGGCGACACTGCCCAAGGAGGAACAAAGCAAGTGAAAGTGGAAACCGGCGCCATGATAAACACTCCCCTTTTTATCAACGAAGGGGATATAATAAGAATAAACACGCAGACAAAAGAATATGTAGATAGGGCGAGTAAATAATGGGCTTATAGTAAAGTGGTATTACGCGGCATTCGCATTGCCGAGGCTCGGGTTCGATTCCCGATAAGTCCAAGATTAATTCTAATGCGTCACAAATGGCAAGAGAGCCATTATGCGAGAACGTTTTACAGCGCGGGATATTTTACGCTGATGTTTGGCGCAAGCACCTGTATACCTCTTTGGCAAAATCTTTGACTGAACGCCTAAAAATTTCTTAAGGATTTCTGTATCCTTGTAATCAATCTCCTTTATGTTGTTTGTGCAAAAATAACACTGTCTCATATTTAAAATGGAATATCTTCTGATTTAATATCCTCTTCTGGATATTCTATTGTCTCTAATTCTTCTTTGGCAGAAGTACTTGCTTCGGCAGGAGTACTTGCTTCCTCTTGACGGGTTCCTCCTTGGCCTCTTCTCGGACCCAATTGAATTCTTTCTGCCACAATTTCCGTTCTGTTTCTTTTGGAACCATCCTGCGCTTCCCAATTTCTTGTCTGAATCCGTCCTTCAATTAAAACTGAACTGCCCTTGCTCAAATACTGACCTGCGATTTCTGCCTGCCTGCCAAAAACAACAATATTATGAAATTCCGCTCCTTCTTGTTTTTCACCATTTTTATTTTTCCAGACTCTGTTCGTAGCTACGCCAAAAGAAGCAACTTGAGTGCCGCTAGGAAGCGCTTTTAATTCTGGATCCCTTGTTAAATTTCCTAAAATAAATATTTTGTTTAGATACATCCCGTTAGAGATAGGAAATATCTAAAAGATATTTCCGTAAATTATTTATACTATTAACATTTAATCGACTATTTAATTTGTTTTTATCTATATATTTATAATACATAAAGTTTTAATCTCTAACGGGATACATCCCAATTTTATTTGCTTACTCTTTTAAAATTTCTTCTAATCTTCTATCAATTTCTTCTAATTTTATAGATTCTTTTTCTTCTTTATGTTTTACGACAACCGGTCTTCTCGCTCTTAGCGGCTTTCTCGCAACCACCTTTGAAACACTTATTACAAATCTTATTATTTTATCGTTTTTATCAAGGTCATCTTTTAAAGAAGATATTATTGCAGGATCTATCATGAATTTAATAAGACCAAAATATCCGGAATCAAATTTATTTATAACATATGCTAATCTCTGCATTTTAGGCTTATCCTCATAAATAACAATACCCTGCTTGACCTCAATGGCAGATCTCATATTATTTACTTCATCAGAAACTCTATCCTCAGGTACAAGAGGACTAAAAAAATACGCCACTTCATACATCTTCGCTTCTTTTTCCATGAATTCTATATTAACAAACAAATGGAATTTATGCAATTATTTTTATAAATTCATCGTGAGAAACATTTATTTCTCTTAAAATTTGTCTTAATAATCCGCGATCAATATCCTCATTGCCATGATAAGGCACTAGAGTAAATCTGCCGTCAGAATGTTTAAAACAAATATGTGAGCCCTTTTGGCGCGTTTCATAAAATCCGAGTTTTTTGAGAATGCGAATCAGATCTTTGGCTTTTAATGCCGGTAATTTTTTACTCATACTTTTACCATCTCAAGACCAACAAAACTTGGTTCATAAGCAAAATTTTCCACTCTCTTGCGATATTGCGGATCAGTATGATAAACATCAAGACAAAGCAGAATTGCTTCTCTTATCCTTTTTTTGAGATCTAGTAATGTCTTTGCTTGTGTATAACATCCAGGCAAAGAAGGAACAGACGCTATAAATTGCCCGTCCTCGCCTTGCTCGATAATAACTTTGAATTGTTGCGATTTTTTAGCCATATATTTTTATCCTACCACGCCAAACCCAAAAAGCAATCAAAAAAACCGAAGACGGACTTCGGTTTTTTATTTAGGAATAATAAACTTAGATTTCTCCTAATCCCTTATATTTTTCATTAAACATTTGCTCTCTTTCTAAATGTAAACTATTTTCTTCTTTTTCTAATTCAATATTTCTTTTTGCAGCCAAATCCTTATCATTACTATTTATTCCTACACCATAGACAATTCCGGAATTTTCAATCCTCTCTTTCTTAATATCTTGATTTCTTTCATTTATATATCCTACCCTTTCAACATCAGTTGAATCCATCATACTTATTCTCTTTTCTAATACTGCATTATTTGCTTCAATTCTTTTCTGAATATCTTCCTCAGCTTTTTTATGGTCTTCTTCTGTTCCTTGATAATAAAGTTTACGTTCTTTTGCAAGTTTTATAAGTTCATTCATTTTTTCTTCATAAGCAAAAGTTCCGAGTTGTGCTCCATTTACATTGTTAAACTCTTCGTATTTTTCTTCCACTTCGTTCATGGCCTTTCTTCTTTCATGGGCTTTTTCATTTTCAACTTTATCTTCTTTTTTTTTAAGATGTTTATCGTACAAATCTTCCACTCCTGAATTTTTAAAATTTTCTCTTTGAACATCTTCATTTACCTTATTCTTTTCAAACACTCCTAACTTATGATTGAATTTATCAAATTCTTGCTTAGTATGGTATATTATTTCTTCTGCTGATTTTTTCGACTGGGAATCATTTGAATCAGTCGGCATTTGTTCAAATTTCATATTTCTTATAATACTCTCTCTCTCTGGATTACAAGATATGATGTGGATAATAAAAATATATGATAAAATAAAGATAATATGAAAATAGATGAATCAATTTTTAAGGAATACGACGTGCGGGGGCTTTACCCAAAGGAGATAAATGAAAAAACTGCCTACGAAATAGGCAGAATGTTTTGCGCATTTTTAAAATTAAATCAATCAACTGGCGGAAAAATCGTAATCGGGCACGACAATCGCACTAGTTCTCCAAAATTATCCAGGGCCTTTATTTCCGGAATAATTGATTCAGGAATAAATGTCATAGATATAGGCAACACTAAAACCCCCATGCTTTATTTTGCCATTTATCACCTCAAAGCAAACGGAGGAGCCATGATAACCGCTTCGCATAATATGAAAAAATACAATGGGATAAAATTCGCAAGAGCCAATGCTGAACCCATAAGCGGACTGGAAATAAAACAAACACTCGGAAAAATAAAAACACTCGGTGTTTTTCCGTCAACACCGAGTGTTAAAAAAGGCATAATCAAAAAATATAATATTGAGGAGAATTATTTCAAAAAAGTATTCCATGGATTTGACCGGAAGAAAATAAAGAAGATAAAATCTTTTTTTGATCCTGATGCCGACAGATTAATGATTGTCAAAGACAAAAAAAGAGATGTCATTCGCGGTGATATAATAGGAGGGATTATAGCTGACGCCATAACAAAAAAGGGCGATAAAATAATCTATGATATAAGATGTTCTCATGCCATACCGGAATATTTTAAAAATAAGGGCATCATCGCCATACCCAGCAAAATCGGTCATTTTAATATAAAGAAACTGATGAGAGAGAAAAAGGCTATATTCTCTATGGAGATATCAGGCCATTATTATTTCAAAAATTTTAATTACTGCGAGTCGCCGCACTTCGGTCTAAGAATCCTTGCAGAACACATGGAAAAAACCGGAAAGAATCTCAAAGAACTCTCCAAAAAATTTACCAAATATCACCACACCGGCATAATAGATTTAAAAATTAAAAACTTTCAAAAACTTATGAGGGAACTAAAAGAAAAATATAAAAATTCCTCGCAAAATTTTACCGACGGCCTGACCATAGAATATTCCAACTGGTGGTTTAACATAAAAGAATCGCACACAGAACCCCTGCTAAGACTTGCTGTGGAAACGAATTCAGAAAAATTACTAGAAGAGAAACTAAACGAACTCAAAAAAATAATAAAAAGAAACTAAAAGTTGATATTAAAAAATTTCAAGGCATTATCAGTTGTCACTTTTGCTACTTTTTCGTACGATTCTTTACGTATTTCCGCGATTTTTTTTGCTATCTTCTTTACATATAATGGTTCATTTCTTTCGCCTCTATGAGGTACCGGCGCCACAAACGGCGCATCTGTCTCTATCATTATTTTTTCAAGCGGCGCTTTCTTAATTATCTCGTCGTATTGACGCGTAAATGTTATCACGCCAGTAAAAGATATGGTGAAACCAAGATTAAAATATTTTTGCGCAATCTCCCAGTCACCAGAGAAAAAATGAATATTGCCACGTAGTTTAGTATTATGTATTAGATAGTAAGTATTAAGTATTTTTATTACTTCCTCGTGAGCCTCACGGCAATGGATCATCAATGGCTTATCTAATTTTATAGCCAATTTAATTTGTTCTTCAAATATATCTTTTTGATTTTTGAGATTTGATTTTTGATTTTTGAGGTCCAGTCCACATTCTCCTATTGCAACCACTTTATTATTTTTTGCCAATTGGCTATAATTTTCCATTTGAAAAATTTCATCCTTGTTATCATTAGGATGCAAACCAACTGAAGCATAAACACCCTTATCATATCTTTCTGCGATTTCTAAAGCCTTTCTTGAACTTAAAAAATCAGAGCCTATATTTATCATCCAGACTCCACCACCTAGAGAACGTTCTATGACGTCTTCCCTGTCTCTGTCAAAATCAGAAAAATTAATATGAGAATGTATATCAAAAAAATCCGGCATTAATTATTTCTTTTTTTATTTTTCTCAATATCATTAAAAATTTCCAGCAAAACAACGGCTACCGGAATAGATAAAAGAATCCCAAGAAGGCCGCCTACCTTCCCTCCCACAAAAAGAGCGATAATAGTCATTATCGGCGGTATGCCTATTATTTTTCTTACAACCAAGGGGTATATTAGATGATTCTCAAATTGCTGTATCAAAAAATACAAACCCAAAACCAAGAAACCTAAAGTCGGACTCTGCACTACTGCAACAATAAAGGGAAGAATAGCAGATAATATAGGGCCAACAATAGGAATTAATTCAAAGACAACCGCTATCAAGGCAAAAACTAAGGCATGAGGAACACCTAGTATCATCAATCCTAAAAAAACAAGAACTCCCACAAGTAATCCTAATAAAATCTGGCCTTGAAGCCATTTGCCTATTTTATTACTGGAACGAGTCCATAGATCTAGAACGTATTCTTCTTTGCCAACAGGAGTGACTATTCTAAGAAAATTCTCTATACCTCTTTCCTGCACTGATAAATAAAAAGAAAAAACTATTATAAGAACCATAGAAAGAACCCCGCCAAAAACCTTTAAGGCTATATTAGAGAAACTTATCAGAACATCATTAATATAATTTTCTGAAGATATAGTAATTTGCTGCAATATATTCGCTAATGATTTAGGAAGACCAGGCAATAATTTTGATATAATACCCTTATCTATGGGGGTCTGGCTATATAAAGATAAAGCGGAAGAGATATTGGAAACCTCAAAAAAAAGAGTCGGAATGATCAGATAAAAAATAAACCCTATTATCAATAAAGCAATGAAATATACGAATATTACCGCCAATACTCTCGGGACCTTGTGTCTTTGAAACCAGCGCGCTCCTGGATCTATGCCTGATGCTATGATAATAGAAAAAAGAATTACAATCGCCACATCAATAATTTGGCTATACAGAAGATAAATAATTCCCAAAGAGAGAAGCACTAAAAACAAATAAAAGAATTGGTTTTTATTATTGATATTGATTATTGCTTTGTCTTCACTATTCATAATTAAATCTCAAGGAATAATTTTTTGTAATATTTTTCTTTTTTTATCAAATCTTTATGATTGCCCATAACAGCCATATTAATCCTGTCAGACCTAAAAATATCTTTGGCCACCTTAATAATATCATTTTGGCTTACTTTTTCAATTTTTTTTATAATATCTATCGGCTGCATAATTTTTTTGTAAAAAATCTCCTGACCTGCAATAAAATACGCAACTTCGTCTGATCCCTCAAATCTCAGGGCCATTTGCCCTCTCAAATAACTTTTTGCATGATCTAAATCATTTTTTGTTATACCTCCTTTTTTTGCATTTTTTAATATCTCCGCTATTTTTTTTACAACTATCTTAAGTTTATCATGTGGAATTCCTGTTCCAATCCCCAAATATCCGCAATCCATATATTGATCGCCATAAGAATAAACATAATAAGCCAGACCCATTTTTTCTCTTATCTCCATAGATAATTTAGAAGACGAGTATCCTCCTAAAATTACTGATATGAGATTTAAGATGTATCTCTTTTCGTCAAACATGTCATAGGCCCTGAAAGCCAAAGTTAAGTGTGTTTGGTCAATATCCTTGTTAATAATCTTAACGGTAGGGAATTTTTGACGTATTAATGTTTTTTTTGGTTTTTTATTATTTCCTTTTTTCATTCTAATAAATTTTTCTTCTATTTTTTTGAATGCTACATCTTCTTTTGTATTACCAGCCACTACCACAACAATATTCTTGGAAAAATAATTATTGTCTTTGTAGTTTAGAATATCCTGCCTCTTTATTTTTTTTATAGAATCTTTAGTGCCTAAAATATCTCTTCCAATTGGTTGTCTATCGTAAATAATATTCTCTAAAATATCAATCACCTTTCTCCTGGGTTCATCCTCATACATATTAATTTCCTGTAAGATTACTCCCTTTTCTTTTTTTATTTCCTCTTCTTTAAATAGCGACTCTAATAAGATATCAGAGACAATATCTAAACTTTTATCAAAATCTTTAGCAGACGACTTTACCCAAAAACCTGTTGTCTCTTTGGAAGTGAAAGCATTATGTTCAGCCCCCATCATATTCAGCTCCTTGTTGATGTCGCCCGGATTTGGCCGTCTCTTTGTGCCCTTAAAAAATAAGTGTTCAAGAAAATGAGAAATACCGTGAACTCTAAACGGTTCATATCTTGAACCAACGCCAACTAAAGCAAGGAGCGTCACTGCCTCGGTGTTCTCCATAGGCGCAACAATAACGCGCAGGCCGTTATCTAAAACCTTTTTCTCAAAATGAAACATTGAAAACAGAATAGCATAATTAAATAATAAAATCCAGAGAGTATACCAAAATCTAGCGATCGCTTGGAAATGGAATAATCTCAATTTTTAATTTTTGTAATTTTAATACAGTCCGAAATGAAGTTTAATTTTGGACTCATTTGAAAGAGCCGTTATTTCCGCATAGTAAACAAAATTTCTAATCTCAAAAAACTCAGTAATGAAATTAATTTCCTCCGTGCATAAAAAGGGATGGATAAAGACAGATTTTTGCAATTCTAAAAAACCGAGTCCTTTTAATTTTTTCCTAAAAGACTCTCGCGCTTTTTTCTTTTTCTCCGGTATGTCATATAATACCAACCGCCATTTACCATCCCATGATACTGGTTTTTTTATAACTATTTCGTCAAAATTAAACTTCAGTGCCAATCTTTTGCCACCTTCCGTTAAAACAATGTCTATTGAGCCGTCTTCTATTTCCTTCCAATCCACCAAGCGCTCGTATTTAAATTCCCGAATAATTCTGTAAAGATATTGACGATCGATATCTTTCCATTCTTTTTTAAGTTGTTTTAAAATCCAAAACTGCCTTCTTGGAGAATGGTTAAACCCCAGGGCAACGCCCGCTTGTAGTAAAAGCAAGATTTTCTGTTTAATTGGACTATAAAACTTTTTCTCTTTTTTCTTGCGCAACATATCATTTACAATTATTTAGATATTTAGAATATACCGGATTTTAGCGATAGCATCAAGATGGAATAGTCTATTATGTATTATGTGATATAGATAATCTAAAAAGAAAAACAGGCAATGGTAAAACCATTGCCTGTTAAAATTCAAGGAAATTTAACTTTTATTCTTGGAAAGATCTTCTTCTCCAGACATCTTTTGTTTTTTAAAAAAGAAAAAAATTGTTAAGATCCAACTTTTTAAACTCATCTTTCCTCCTTTTAAAAAATTTATTCTTTCTTAAATATAAGTTTCTTTAAAATATTTGTCAACTCATCAATTTTTACCCTTTCTTGCTTGCCTGTATCTCTATCGCGTACAGTGACATCGTCTTTTTCAAGTGTCTCAAAATCAATCGTGATACAATAAGGCGTACCGATTTCATCTTGCCTTCTATAACGTTTACCTATATTACCATTATCATCAAACATGGTTGAATGAATACCTGCCTCGCCATCAGGCGGGTCTTTTTTAATCATTTCATAGACCTCTTTTGCTTTTTTAACAAGTTCTGGCTTGTTCTTTAAAAGCGGAAAAACAGCAACCTTAATGGGCGCAATATGAGGTTTTAATCTTAAAAAAACGCGCTTTTCTCCGCCTAATTCATCTTCAATATAAGCGCTGTCTAAAAGAGCCAGCAATGTTCTACCAATCCCGAAAGTCGGCTCTATCACATGCGGTACAAATCTTTCTTTTGTATCTTCGTCATAATAATCCAGTTTATGATTTTTCAAATCGTGGTCGGTCCTATAAGCCAGACCATAAAGTTCTTTTTTGCCGAAAGGAAAATCATATTGGAAATCAATCGTTCTTTTGGAATAATGAGCCAGTTCATTCTTGGGCACTTCCAGTTCATGAACTTTCTTTTCATCAATACCCACCTCTTTAATCCAATCCCACATTTTTTTCCTCCAATACTCAAAATATTTTTCCCAGTCTTTCTCCCCGCCTTGCTGCGAGGCAGGACGGATAAAATATTCAAACTCCATTAAATCAAACTCTCTCACTCTAAAAAGAAAATCGCGGGGAGAAATTTCGTTCCTAAAACATCTTCCAATTTGAGCGATGCCAAATGGGATTTTAGGATGAAAAGAATCAACTATATTTTTAAAATTAACAAACATTCCCTGGGCAAGTTCCGGCCGCAAATAAACCTCTGTTGTTTCATCTTTTAATGCTCCGGCTTTTGATTTAAACATTGTATTAAATTTTTTACCCTCTAATGGATCGGTAAAATGCTTAAGATGCCCAGATGCGGCCCAGACCTGCTCCGACATCATAATACTAGAGGCGATACCATACATATCATCACGACTGGCAACAAATTTTTTCCACCATGTATCTTTGATGTTATACATCATTTCCGCGCCCAATGGACCGTAATCCCATGTGCCGGCCAATCCGCCATAAATTTCTGAACCCGGATAAACAAATCCTCGTCTTTTTGCTAATGATATTATTTTTTCCATTTTTGATTCTGAAATCATTTTATTCAACTACTCTTGTTTTTTCTTCTCCAAATTGAGGATCACTAACAGATCTAGTATTCAAAGATGAATTACTGTCAACTAAACTGATATTAGTAAAATTATCATGACCGTCAAGTTTTGTATCTGAAATTAAATCCGGCGATGAGCCAATTTGGCTTAGATTAGGAATAAGTCCTATCTGAAAAGACACTTCTTTTGCCTTACGCAAAATACTCGTGCCTGCCTGAATTAATCCTGCGTTCCACACAATCTCTCCTGTTCTCTCGTCAAAAGTCAAATTAGAATCAGGCGGAGAAATATTCTTAAGAAATCTTACATAAGAAGGCAGAGACGACTTTACTGTCACGCTAGACACATCATTATAAGCATTAGTTATTGACCAAATAATTGTGTATGTTGTTTCTGCGCCAACCTTAGGCGGCAAAGGGCCAGAATTGATAAAATCTCCAGTGTTAAAAAGAACTCTGTTTGTAATCTGTATTTTAGAAGATATTTTTATCTCCTTTTCAAAATTATTACTCATCTCTATATCTCCCCTGTCTTCTGAAACAACTATCCCTGAAATTTTGCCTGATATCTTTATAACAAAATTTTTATCTTTATTGCTGTTTACAGGTATTGGATTGACGACAGAAAAACCAAAACTTGCATCCCCTCCCTGACCAGGCAAAATCATAGATAGATCGCCCAACGTGGAAGAATTCCAGACCATTGTATCATCAAAAGATCTATGGGATCCTTGATTTACAGATATAGTTCTTTTGTCTACCACTTCTCCAATTGCTTTCACTTCTATCAATGCATTACGAATTTTAGAAGATAAATTATTCTTCCATGATATTGTCCCTTTTATAGATTCCCCAGATCTCACCACATTATCATCTGTATCTCGGCCATTAATAAATAGTCGTAAGTCAATAAGCGGTCTTCTTACAACAATAGTATTCGTATCGCTACCATAAGATGTTATCTGGCCGTTCTCATCTCTGCCAATTTTAATATGCATTGCTTTTTCAGACATATCTTGGCCTTCTATAGTGCCTCGAATCTCAATATTTCTTTTTTGAGTTGGATTTAAATCTCCTATAATCCATTTATCTTTATTCCCAACAGGATCTGGATTTGCTTTTAAAAATTGAAATCCCGGCGGATATTCCATCTGTAAAACCAAATTATACAAAGCCACTTTAGAATTAGAAACTGCTTCAATGTTCATAATTATCTCTTCATTAGATCGTGTTTCTTTCGGCATATCTATGGAAACACCTATCGGGGCCTTAAAAATTTTAATAACACTTTCCTTAGTTTTATAATAAATAGCGTTTGAATCTTTTAATCTATACTCCAGAGTGATTGTAAATTTTTTTTCTTCCTCTTCTTCCCCAAGAAGAGCAAAGCTAATGGCTTTGCTTATTTCTTCTTTGGGATTTATTTTTCCAATAGAAAAACGGTCTCTTGACTTCATTGTTTCAGAATCTTCCGGCGATACAACGCCTTGAGGATATTCTACTATGAACTCAGCCAGTTCAAGGGTTGAATTGTTGTCGTTTTTTACTGCTATGCGCATTTCCGTTACCTTTCCTCCCTCAACAGAAACAGGATTTTTTATATCCAAATGAATATTTTTTTGAGAGACAGATTGCAAACCGCCACCCCATAATAAATAAGCCACAAAAACTGCGGATCCTAAAAATAAAATCACTGCCAAAACAATAATAAATTTCAAAAAACCAAAACTCGGCCTCTTAATTGTTGGGCTTTTTATGTCTATTTGAGGTTTCCAATAATAAGATATTTCTTGTTCAGCATCATGAAGATCTCTTCTTTTTGTTCTTGCACCAAAAGATTCTTCTTTTTTATAAAGCCTCTTTTTTAATCTGTCTATATTAGTTTCTATATTCTTTTCCTCATCATTGTCATTCATAATAAAAATTATAGCATAAATAATATATTTCTTTAAAGATGACTCTCTTTTAGTGCTCTGTTTATTGTTATAATCGCATCCTTTTTTGATAAATGACTATGTTTATCTACATATCCCAAACTATAAAGAATATCTAATACTGTTGAAATCTCGGTCTTTTCCATGTCGTCATTTTTAAAATTTTTCTCTTTTAAAAATACAAAAAAATCCCTGATTGTTTTCCATAATAAATCATTTTTTTCTTCTCCTCTTACCATTCTCTTTATTAATTTGCTGATTTTTATAATCAAAGAAAATTTCTCATTATCTGAAATATTTGGAGCTGGTAAAATTTCTTCAGCATCAACAATCCTCCAAAAATCTCTCCCTTTAATAAGGCCTGCTCTGCATATAGAAAAGGTGTCTAAATTGTAACGAAGTTTTGACTTAAGAAAACGTACGCCTTGCGCAATGGCATTAATCATCCCAAACTCTTTGGTATAAATACTAAACATCCTATCTGCCTCGCCAAAATCTTTTTTCCCTAAAATAATACCTTCTGTCTGATAAACTTTATGATGGGTCATAAATAGAATATATCATTTACCACATTGCCTTGACAAATTAACCATATGCGCTATATTCGTATCAGATTTAAAAAGGCAGAAAGGAGGATATATGATGAAAACATTATCTAATCTGCTTAATGACGTGACGATAAGATTTGAGTGCCCTTCAAACGAAAATCTTGCTATCTCTTTTATTAACCATAGGCCGATAAAATTGACGAATAACGAACTAGAGATGGAAGGGATTGCAGAAATTTCTCAAATGAACATATCATCAAAAAAAGGTGTGTCCGGGTTTTTCATTAAAGGGATTATCACTTTTATAGATATCCTTGCAGTAAGAATTTTCATTGGGTTCTATGATCCCTCAACGAACAAATGCGAATTGCATCTCAAATCACATCGTTCATCTCGCGCCGGTTAAACACCGGCGCAGTTTTTTTATTTTAACTATCTTTCAAATTTTATATAATATTCTTTTGGTTTTAATTCCTCTTTAACAACATCTTTCCAATTTTTATCAATATCAGAAACTCTTAAAACATTTCCACTATAAATGCACAACGGGTCAATTATTCTTGATTTACAAAATACAGAATAATCATAATCTTTTCTGTCAAAATTAAAACTTATTTTATTATTCATTCTATCCCAAAATAATTTCAACTTCTCATCCTTGTCCAGAAATATATTTATTTTATCAATAATTTCTTTGTCAGTCGTATACAAATCATCTTCAGAAATATATTTTTGTTGAAGTGCATATTTTAAATAACTTCCTACGGTTATAAACATTAATGCAGAAATCTCGCCAGCCCAAAATTCATTATTCATAATTCTAAAAAATTCTGCATATTTTTTAGCGATTTTAAGATCCTTAAAAATCCACGAATTATTTCTAATAACCAAATTATCTAAAATGGAATCAGTATAAATATTGTCTGATTTCCCATAATTTACAATCTCTCTTAATGAATAATCAATCCTGTCTGCGCATAAATCAGGTAAATCTTTTTCTTTAAGAGAAAAAATTTTATCGTCTAGAATATAATCAAGGTTAAGATTATAGTTTTTTAATATGGCCGGTATATCTGATTTCCTTACGAATTCTTCAAAAATATTATCTTGATGATTTTGCTCTGTGTGCGAACCAGAATCTAAAGTATAATCAATGCAATGAGAAAAAGCAGAGTGAGAAACGTCATGAATTAAGCCGGCGATTTGTTCTTCCAAAGGAGCACCGTATTTTTTAAGAATAATAAAAACACCCAAAGAATGTTCAAACCTATTATAACCACTATTAGGAAAATACGGCTTAAAATATCCCGCTTGATCAATACCTTTCAACCTCTGCAATGATTTACTGTTTATTAAATCTAAAATTACAGACTCTAAGATTTCCACTTCGCCATATATTCTATCTTTATAGGTCATATATTTATTTTAAAATATAATCTAATATTACTGGCAATTTGATTACTCCATTACTGGCATTGAAATGACCTCTATCATGTTCAATTATAATTTCAGCATCTAATTCTTTTTTAAAAATTTCATTGTCGCTCAATGGCACTACTGGATCGTTATCGGAAAAAATGGCGATAATTTTTTTAGAATTATTTTTTACTTTTTTAAGATTCATGGGCGTTTTAGTCCATGGCCTTGCTATCTCCTCTTCTTCTTTTGTTTCCAAATTTATCAAATTAAACCAGCCGGCGACAAAAACAACACTGCCAACTTTAATATTGTCTAATTTTTCTAGATACCTCATTATTGCCTGACAGCCAATACTATGACCTACAAAATAAGTATTCTCGTTTGGTTCTCCAACTAAATTTTCTAAAAATGGAACCCATTCTGCAATTTTTGGCTCATCAGTATTTGGCATTGCCGGCACAAAAACTTCAAAACCTTTTTGCTCAAGTTCTTTTTTAAGCCAAGGAAACCAATCCTCTTTAGGATTCGCTCCCCAACCGTGAATTATAAAAACTCGTTTTTTCATTTCTTTATTTTAATTTTTAAATTTAAATCTTCTATTTTTATCTCCTCGACATCTGAAACCG
>JBBTUP010000038.1:0-5600 GCA_038063695.1 Patescibacteria group bacterium | reverse complement strand
GTTTAAAAAATTTTTTAAGCTTGAATAAGGATAATTAATGAGACGATTTTTAATTTGATCCCAATTTTTAACCTCATGCTCTCTCCATTGTTTACCAATAAGAAAATCTAATGGATTTAAATGAATATAAAGTGAAAGATGAAGTAGGTAATTATTTGTCGCAATATGTTTTGATTTAAAAAGACCCTCAAAAAGAGGCCCACGTCTTTCTGTTTTTGTGTTTATATATTTGGCGATAGAAATATTACACCTGTGGATAAAACTAGTAATTCCATTTTTAATTTTTTCTTTAAGAAGAATGTGATAATGATCGGGCATAATTGCATAACAAATGACATCGACAAATTTTTTGCCGTTTTTTGCAATTTTCAATGCGTCTTCAATAGATGCATTTTTATTATTTCTTAGAAATAAAAACGCTTGACTTGCCTGCGTTGAATTTGCGAGTAAAAATGATTGCATTAATCTATTGCAGTTTTTTGTATCTTTAAAAACGGGAGTGTTAAAAATAATACGATTATAAATATGATAATATTCCTCTGGGATGAAACTTTCTTTTCTAAACATATTTTTATTATAATCGACAACGGTTGTCGATTGCAACTTGTGGAGTTGAATTCTTTATATAAATAATATAATATATATCTATTATGAAAAAAGACATCCATCCGGAATATTACGAAAACGCGATAATAAAATGCGCCTGCGGGAACACAATTAAAACCGGTTCCACTAAAAAAGAAACGGAAATTGAAATATGCAACGCCTGCCATCCTTTTTTTACCGGAAAAAAGAAAATTATTGACACTGCCGGCAGAGTTGAAAAATTCCAGTCCCGCCTTGAATCAGCGAGGCAGGCCCGCGTGAAAAAAGCTTCCAAAAAATAAAATGTTTCCAAAGAGTCTAGAAGACATCAAAACAAAATATCTAAAAGACGAGTGCATAAGGATTGAAAAAAAAATAGAAGAACTGCGAAAAATATCGCAGCAAGAGCCAAATATAGCAAAAATAGCAGAAGAGGAAATATCTGATCTAGAAAGGCAAAAAAATTCCCTAATAGAACAGGCGGAATCACTATTGCAATCAAAGAACCAAGAAGAGGAGTCAAAATCAATAATCTTTGAAATCAGAGCGGGTACCGGCGGAGAAGAAGCCTCCTTATTTGCGTTTGATCTTGCAAAAATGTACGAAAAATATTCTGCAAAGAAAAATTGGAAATTCCAAAAATTAAACGAATCAAAAACCGAACTTAACGGTTATAAAGAAGCGGTATTTGAAATATCCGGCCCTGAAGTTTATAAAAAATTAAAAAATGAGAGTGGCGTCCATCGCATCCAAAGAATACCCTCAACGGAAAAATCCGGACGCATCCACACCTCAACTGCCTCTATAGTTGTCCTGCCTGAAAAAAAATATGAGGATATTGAGATAAAGCCGGAAGATTTGGAAATCGGTTTTACCAGAGCTGGAGGACCAGGAGGACAGAATGTAAATAAAGTAGAAACTGCGGTAAGAATATTACATAAACCGTCTCAAATTGTAGTCGTTTCCCAGAACGAAAGGTCTCAGCAAAGAAACAAAGAAAAAGCTCTTGATATCCTTAAGGCAAAAATAAGCGATCTAAAAAAGCAGAAAGACGAGAAAAAACTTTCCAAAGAAAGAAAACAACAGATAGGAACGCAGGACAGGTCAGAAAAAATAAGGACTTATAATATTCTTCAAGACAGAGTCACTGACCATCGCCTTAAAAAATCTTGGCATAATATAGAAAATATTTTTGAGGGGAATATTGATTCCATTATTGAGAGTTTTGAATAATGTTTATCTGTTCCTGATATTTGGCAGCCAATTCCATAACATCGTCTCCATAAAAACTGTAGGATTTCTTGTTCCAGTTGGAACCGGCTAAATACTTTAGCGCGGCGCGGCGCTCGGCAGTATATCCTCCTTCTGCCGCCCCATTATCTTTAAGCAACAATGCGGCTGCAATAAAAGCATCTTTGGGATCCCAAGGGCTAGGAGGATTGTGACCTGTTAATGAAGATATTTTTGATTTATATGATTGCCAGGTCGTGGGCATAAACTGCGCAGGACCCATTGCCCCTCCGCAATAACCATACCATACCTTCTTTGACACAGGCATCATATCAGGATTAAGGCCTAATTCATTCGTAATTTCTATAAATGCTTCTCTTTGTTTGCTGCATCGGGAATTGGCTAGATCAATCTTCCAATTGCCCTTCCCAACATTAGCTCCAAGATTGGACTCCTCAGCGATCACCCCTAAAAGAAAAGCAGGCCTCACTCCTGTTGCGCGATACGCAAAATTTGCGTATTCCACGGCCTTCTCAAAAGGTATAGACGGCGACCCGGTAAGTATGAATAATTGGCTTCTTATGGTGGCAGCGTCTTTTTGACGAGCGGATAAAATTTTCTGATATTCTTTTTCTTTGCCTTTTGTGACCTTTAATATCTTTTTCTTTTCGTTTTCAATCTGTTCTGACCGCTTCTTTTCTAATTCCTGCAATGTTCTTAATCCTTCTTCCTCCGACTCCTTTAATTCTAAATCTTCTTTCTCTTTTTCTGTCATATCCCTTGTTGATTTTATCTCCTGAAAAGAATCTTTCATCTTCCCTTGAATCAGATCGAAAGAATCAATATCCACAAAAAAATCAGAAAAATTATTATAGCCCAATACCAGCTCTATCGGAGAAATCGTATCAAGTTCGTTAACACGCCTTATAAGTTCTGCCAACGACTTTTTCTCCTCCTCTTCTTTTTTTGTTAGAGAATTTATGGTTTTGGATTTTTCCCTTATATCATCTTCTAGTCCTTCTATTGCCAGATTTCGCGCTTTTATCTCAAGTCTTGCTTTCTGAATTTTGGCATCGATTATTGATATGTCTCTTTCTAAACTCGTTGACTCTCTCTGTTTGTCTTCTATAAGATTTTTATATTGGTCTATTTCGGTTTCTATTTTCTTTAACTCTTTCTCAAGTTCTACTCTTTTTTTGACAATAGCATTAGGGTCTACTTCATTCGCGACCGCGTCGCTTAAATTAAAAAAGCAAAAGGCAAAAAGCAAAATAAAAAAACAAAAGGCAAAGATATTTTTAGGTTTTAAATTTTTATTTTGCACTTTAAGCTTTACGTTTTGCTATTATTTAGATCTTTCTCCCGCTGCACTCCCTGTTTCTGCTTCTTCATTTTCTCCTTCTTTCTTCTCCTTACCTTTCTTGGCAACTTCTATATCCTCTATGCTCATCTTTACTTCTTCAACTAGTTCTTCTTTAGGAAGCTCAGCAAGCGCTATAACCTCATCTTCTTTTGCTATAATTTTTACTGATTTTGACAATGAAATATCCCCGACAAAAATTCTATCCTCAAAAGTTTTTAATTTGGAGATATCAATATTAATTTCATGCGGCAGATCTTTCGGCAATGCCTCAATTTCCAAATCATGGATAACTTTAACTAAAATTCCCCCTGATTCTTTCACAATAGGCGCAATGCCAGTAAAAACTAAAGGAACCTTAACTTTAATCAACTTATCCATCTCAACAGCATAAAAATCAACATGGATCGGCTCGTCCTTTATGGGGTCAAAAGCAATATCATTTATAATTACATTCAATAATTTGGCACTGCCTTTTTCCATGAGTTCAATTATTGTCGATTCGCCGGCATCTTTCCAGATTTTTTTAAAATCCTTCAAGGACACAAAGATAGATTTGTTTTTGATTTTCCTGCCATATAAAACAGCGGGGATTTTATCTTGCTCTTTTATTGTTTTTAGTTTTTTCCCGAATATTTCCCTTTTTTCCACAATTAATTTAAGCATCTTATTATTATATATGCTTTAATAAAAAAATCAACGAAATCTATTTCACAACATTTGGCGGGGTCTGGCCACTCAAAACAGCAATTATATTTTCCGCTGCCATCTCCGCCATCTTTGAGCGCGTTTCCTCTGTGCCAGATGCAATATGAGGCGTTAAAATTACATTATCAAGTTTTGCCAGGCCTGGCGCAAGTTCCGGCTCATTCTCAAAAACATCTAAGGCCGCGCCTTTTATTGTCTTATTCTCTAATGCTTTCACTAATGCTTTTTCATCAATAATCGGTCCGCGCGAAGTGTTTATAAGATAAGCCGTTGGTTTCATTATGTTTAAACGTTCTTTGTTTATTAAATGCCTGGTGCTGTCCAAAAGCGGCACATGAATGGAGATAAAATCGGATTCTTTCAAAACTTCTTCTACGCTTTCAAATTCCGCACCATATTCTTTTTCAAATTGTTCATCACGTCTCACATCATAATAAAAAACTTTCATATCAAAACCCTTAACAGCATGGTATGCAACCCTTGAGCCGATTCTTCCCAAACCGACAATGCCTAATGTCTTATGCGACAAGTCATTGCCCAAAAGAAGTATGGGTTCCCATCCTTTATATTTGCCGGCTTTAGTAAACTTATCCGCTTCAGCAATTCTATGGGCAATAGCAAGCATTAAAGCAAAGGTATGTTCTGCCACGGTCTCTGTAAGCACTCCCGGCGTATTTGTTATGACAACATTTTTTTCTTTTGCGTCTTTTAAATTTATATTATCAAAACCAACAGCATAATTGGCAAATATTTTCGCGCTCGGCACAGCGCCAAAAATCTCTCCGTCAATCTTATCTGTAAGAAGACATAAAACAGCGTCATATGGTTTCTTTTTTAAGACTTTTATAAGTTCTTTTTTTGAGAGAACTTTATCTTCCGGATTTATATCAACTTCATATCCCTTGTCTTTTAATTTTTTTATTCCTGCTTCAGGAATCTTTCTCGTTACATATACTTTCATCTGTTATTTAAAAATTATGTTTTTAATTTTTTGCGCTATGGCCAGAGAATTCTCGTTCTGCCAGACATTCCTGCCGACTGCAACACCTATGGCGCCAGCTTGCATTATACTCTCAATTATTTTAATAAATTCATCATCAGAAACTTTCGGCCCGCCGGAAAGAACCACTTTCATTTTACCCGCTGATTTAACAGCCCATTTAAAATCCTCTGTGCTTCCGGAATATTTTATTTTTGCAATATCAGCGCCAATCTCCAAGGCAACGCGAGCAGCATAAGCAACAATTTCTTTTGTTTGGTCATTTATTATATCTTTTCCTCTCGGGTAAACCCAGGCGATTGCAGGCATTTTTCGCGCATGCGCCTCTTTCACAATCTTACCGAATTCCTTAAACATATCCGCTTCAAACTGCGAACCAGCGAAAATGGTATATCCGACAGCGGAAGCGCCTAATCTAACGGCCTCTTCCACCTCGCAAACCTGAGGAGAATACGCCTCTCCTTTCCACAAACTTGTCTTGCCGTTAAGTTTGAGAATCAAAGGAATTTTTCTGTGATATTTTGAATCAGTATAATATTTTTCCGCAACGCCTTTCTGGAATATCACGGCCGTGAACCCGCCATTTATAGCCACATCAAGAATGTATTCCGGATTGATATTGTTATCATTAAAATCAGTGGGCCCATGCTCCAATCCTTGGTCATATGCCAGATACATTGCCTTGCCGTTTTTTGTTATTTTAGATAAATCAATCAT
>JBBTUP010000037.1:0-4300 GCA_038063695.1 Patescibacteria group bacterium | reverse complement strand
TTTTAAGGCTAGGGCCTCTAACGGGGTCAATTTTTTTATCTTTAAAATATTCATCCAAAGATATCGTTTCTACTTCTGTAAAATCGCAATTTGTTTTGGGCGTTAAACTATGAGCGCACAAATTTTCTTTTTCAAGATAAAATTTTGCTGTGCTGACTTTGTCGGAAACAGCTTTTTTAATCGCTATTATATTTTTATACCCATTTGCGTTAATATTTTTTTGAAGTAAGGAAAAATTATTTTCATCCGGTTCAAAAGCAAAAACCATTCCTTTGCCATTTGACTGGCCACCAACTAATTTTGCGGCAATTAAAGAAAAATATCCGATATTAGCGCCAACATCAATAAAAATCATTCCGGGCTTTAAAATTTTTTTTAAAACTTCGGCTTCATCAGGAATAAAATCGCCGTGCATTATAAAATATGGCGCCATTCCCGTATCGCGCGAATCCACGAACATTTTATGGTTTTCCGCGGTAATTATTTCAATAATGCCATTCGGTTTTAATTTTTTATAAATAAATTGATAAATTTTTGTGGCAAATGGCAATTTTGCCAGCCCCTTGCCTGAAACTAAACAACTTAATTTCTTAAAAAGATTAAAAAATAATTGTTTAATTTTCATAATAGTGATTTTACGGCTTTATAAACCATATCTGTAGATATAGATTCCACTGCTCTTCTTGTTTCTTTTTCATCGCCTGCCGGACGCATGGCAAATATTGTAGGTTTTATAGTTTCGGACGGTTTTATGATTACACATTTTTCGCATTGAGGCGCTTGGTCAGCCGGATCAACAGGTCCGATGATATCTATGAGCGGCACGTTGAGCGCGTGAGCAATGTGTATCGGCCCTGAATCAGCGGCAATGAAAAGATTTAATCTTTTCATTAAAGAAGGAAATTCTTCCAGAGAAAAATCTTTGGGATCAATAAAAATAATTTTGGCTTTATAAACTTCGGTTAATCTTTTAGCCAATTTCTTAAATCTTTCCATAGGCCATTCTTTGATTTTGTTTCCTGCGGTTGCGCCAATCCCAATAACTAAATCATTTGTATTAATATTTTTTTCTTTCAAAAATTTCTCCGCCTTTTCATCACCGACCTTGGAAGTAAAAACTTCTTTTTTAATATCATCTGATTCAATCCCAAAAAATTTTATAGTTTTAAGATAAAGTTGTGGTATATATTCGCCATTTTTATAATAAATCAAAAAATTATTCATCCAGTCAGATAAAATTTCTGAAAAATTTCTTTCCTGTCTAATTATTTTTATTCTATTGGGTATTAGACCGTAGACAGACAAGATAGTACCCATCGTATCCGCAGAAACACAAATACTCCAGTCAAATTTTTCATCTCTGATTTTTTTGAACAGCCGACATAAACCGAAAAATTCCAAATAATCCCTATCCTCAAAAATTATGATCTCATCTATGCGAGGATTATTTTTTATAATACCGGCGATTTTTGGCGTAACAACAACAGCGAGATAACTATTAGGATACTTCTTTTTTATCTCTCTAAAAATAGGAGTGGCGCAGATTAAATCCCCAATTCTCGTAAACTGCGGGATAATTAAAATTCTTGGATTTTTTTTTCTCCCATCATCTCTTAAGCGCAGAAAAGCCAGTACCGTAAAAATCGGGTAAAATAAAAAGGCGAAAAATATCAATATATATACTCTAATTTTTGCAATCGCTAATGTCATTTCAATCCCGTTAGAAATAGGAAATGTTTTACAAAAAACATTTCCGTAAATAAACTAAAATTAATAATAAATACATTGCGTTCATATAAATTATATTTAATTAGATTAACAAAAAGTTTTGATTTCTAACGGGACAAAAAAAATAAAATAAAATCAGCGACCCGCTGACTTGATTTACCGTCTAATTTCCAGCACTGCTCATTAACCACTCTTTTTCTGCTTTCTTTGTCCAAAGAAGGATTTTTTAAATAATCATTTATATAATCTATCAACTCCTTTTTGTTTCTTGCCAATTTTTGGCCGCCGATCTTAACCAAATTACTTATATGATCAAAATCATAATAATGACCCACACCTTCATAATATTTCTTTTTATTTTCTCCATCAAAAGCCATGAGGACGACGGGCCTGTCAAAAGCCGCCGCGTCTATGGCTAAAGTGGAAGGTGGGGCCACGACAACTTCACTGTAATGTAATAAGTCAGCAAGGTGTAATAAATCATCATAACTCATCTCATTTGCCTTTCTTCCCCTTTCTCCAAAAACAACCCCGGGGGAATCAATTACAACCTCTTTATATTGCTTGAGTTTTTCTAAATTAACAGTATCCCCTGGGGGCATGCGCATCAAAACCTGCAGATTACTTGGCAATCGGCCGTTTTCTATCGCATCGCAAATCATACGCAAAAACTGCCAATCAGTATCCGCGAATTTATCTCCCCATGGAATATAAAGTAATAATCTCTTATCATAATTTACTCCTATTTTCTTGAAAAAAATTTCTTTACTCTTTCTTTTTTCATTTATGTACGGGTCAAAATGAGGCAAACCGGAAACAAAAACATTTTCTTCCATCATATCAACATATTTAACGGCTTCTTTTTTTATGGTCTCATTATGCACAATCATTTTATCTGGAACCACCCTGACCATGCCCTTGCCTGTAAGATAATCCCATGAGCGTACCATACCTATTGTAAAAATTTTTCTTTTTTTTGCCTCTATAACTAATTGCGTATCCAAAACATGCTTTATGTCAGCGGAAAAAACAAGGGCTGGCTTATATTTATCAAAATAAGAAGCAAATACCGGCTTTCCTGAAAAATAATAATTTATTTTTCTGAATATATTCCGTACGAATTTCCATCTGCCAAAAAAACTTGCTATAAATTGAGCCATGATAATTTCATAAGAATGCTTATAGCCCCTGAATGAGCGACGGGTCAATCTCATGGTTTTGGTGTCTAAAAGAACAAAACTCAGTTTATGAAAAATATACGCCCTGCGCAATAAAACTTTATCATCAATCCCCTCTATAATAACATTTTCTCTTTTGCCAAATTTTTCAAGAAAATAATCTTTTTTAAAATCCGGAACCAAAATAACAATTCTCAAGTCCTTCTTTTCTTGCAGAAAATCCAAAATCCCGCTTTGCAAAACGCGGGAAACAAGACCATGGAAACTTGTGATAAAAATAGTCCTCATTTAATCTTTACATTGGGCTTAAAAATAGTATAATAAATAAATGAATAAAGTTAAAGATTTGCTTGAAAATAATACAGGCAAACTATTCAAATTGCTATTAATTATAACAATAGCATTTTTTATTATAGAAACAGTATATTACATAATTTTCCTAAATACATGGTTTGACGAGGGAGAATTTACATATAAGGCATGGCTCACATCAGATAATCTCGCTCATCCGTTTAAAGATTTCAGAAACAAGTATCCATCTTTCGCATTTTACATCCAAGTCTTTCTTCAAAAATTATTCGGTCCGACAATATTAGGGGCAAGAATTTTATCATCTTTATTTCTCGCCGGAGCGCTGATTCTCTTATACAAAATCTGCAAAAGAATCGGCAATCGCTGGACAGGCCTGCTTGCAATATCGTTGCTTGTGTTTCATCCATATTTAACAGGATATTATTCTTCTGCAAAAAATTATTCTTGGGTGATATTTTTTTCCCTGCTTTCAATCTGGTTTATTGATGCAAAAATAAGCGATAAAAAGAAGATTATTTTTTCCTCAATATCAATGGCTCTATCTGTTATAACAAGATACCAGATAATCCCGATTCTTATTCTATTATGGATTTTTATATACCTTAAATGGAGAAACTGGAAACGGCTTCTTTTTTCCATTCTAATATTTTTAATCATTTTTTCTGCCTCATTAATACCCTATTTCTTTTCAGATGCCAAATACGCGCTTATCTGGTTTTTGATAATGTTTGGACCATTGACAAAACTCATACCTATAGATTATTTTAAGATATTCAGTGAAAATTCCGGAAGCGGTTTTCTGTCACAAATTTTTAACGGCAACCATTTCAAATTTTTAATAAAAATATTTATAAAATTCTTTCATTTATGGGTAATATTTTTTACTGCTATTCTTTCCTTATTTATACTTGATAAAGAGAAAATGAAAAGATTTTTTAGTCAAAACAGTATTCTTGTTTTTAATTTTTCTCTAACTCTTATTTTATTTTTTTCCTACTTTATAATACCGAATGAAAATGTAAGCCTTGCCCACTCTTTTTATCTTGCTCCGTTTTTAATAATATCAGTGAGTGGCACAATAA
>JBBTUP010000036.1:0-2714 GCA_038063695.1 Patescibacteria group bacterium | reverse complement strand
CCTTTACAATAATTTTGAGATTTGAGATTTGAGATTTGAGATTTCATATTAGTAGTTTCCTCTTAAAATAACTGTGTCATAAAATTTTTCAGCGCGAGTATACCCGCCTTGGGTACCTGTTAATTCCATTTCTATTTTTACGGATTTTGACGGAGACGTAACAAGATACGCCGTCTTAAACATAAGATTTGTCACCTGTATGCCTGAGGAATTAAGCAATTCTGCTGTTGAACCGTTTTCAGACACCACAAGATTGCCGCTATCTTTATAAAATTCTATGGTTGCCGGCGCTCCAAGAGAATCAAAGGTCTTGAGTTTTAATTTGCCCGGATTAACATTGAACTCGCTCGCATTGTCAATATCATACGCTAACCTAATTTCCCTAACTATTCTTTCCATAGATGCTTGGGCAGAATTATTTATCCTGATTTTCAAGCGAGCATAATTGAATGATTTCATCATCATTATGACTGAATTAAAAACGACGGTAAAAACGAGGGAAAGAATGGCAGTATAAATAATAATCTCTATTAAATTGAAACCTTTTTGTTTTCTTTTCATGATTAATTAAAAATATCTGATATATAAAAAGAAATCGACTTTGTGACAGTACTTCCATCTTCAGACCAAGAAACATAGGCCGTAATCTTTTTTGTATTTGGGTCAAGAACGCCAGAAGAAAATATATCGTCGTTTATATCCCGGTACACATTGTCCACAATAAATTTTCTTTCAAATACATCATCTATTAAAAAGTTATTAGCGCTTGCCAGCCAAGTCGTCCCGTTAAAATTAAAAAAATAATTGCTTCCCGTGGTCAAGGAAGCAATATTTGCCTGCCAGCCATTATCTCTTATTATTTTTACTGCTTCAACTCCCTCTTCCAGTAAAAAATCGGCCTTTAATCTAAGAGCGCTCTTCCCTGAAAATTTCAAAGACATATTCGCTGTTGACATCATTGCCAAAAAAGCGATAGATATTATAGACGTAGCAATTACAATTTCTATTATTCCAAAACCTTTTTTAAAAATTTTTGCGTTCTGCATAAAATTAATAATCTATAATGCCAGTGCTCTTTATGGTTATTATCTTTGATTTTGAAGGATTATTTTTGACTCTATATGTTACGGTGCCGAATTGATCGGTTTTACCTGTTATTTTCTGAAAAATTACTTCATTTCCTCCGCCGTTCAAAGATATGCTTGAAATCTCAAGCAAGGAAGAGAAAATATAGTCAATATTATTTGAATCTGATGAATTATAATTTACGCCCTTAAAAAGCGTGATTTTTGTCTGTTCAAAATGTATGCCATATTGGGAAAAATCTTTAGAAGACAAAGTTTTTGATCTGGCCTCGTTTATATAAGAAATTGATTCATTTATGGTGCTATTTAATGCCTGCTCCTCCCTAAAAGAAGTAAGATTAATTACAACAATACCTAAAACAATAGAGATGACGGCCAATATGATAATTATTTCAATAATACTTATACCTTTCATTTTATTGTATATTATTCATCACTGTATACATTGGAGTTACCATGGAAACAGCGAAAAAGCCAACAACCACGCCTATTATAATCATAAGGAACGGCTCTATAACAGAGGCCAAGTTTTTTGTTATCTCAGAAACTTCGTTCTCGTAAAAATCAGCAATATTATAAAGCATTTCAGGAAGTTTCCCTGTCTCCTCTCCAACAGCCATCATCTCGCCAAACAAAACAGCATAAAGATTCGTTGCTTTTTTAAAGGCCTCTGATATTGGATCTCCTTTTTGTATATTTGCCTTAGCTCTATCTATAATTTCTTTATAATAGCTATTTTGTAATACGTCTTTAGTTATATCCAAGGCCTCCAATACATTGACGCCCGAGCTTATCAATGAAGCCATGGTTCGACTGGTACGAGCAGAATTTATTTTCTTGACGAGCGATGAAATAATAGGGGTTTTCAGCGAAATGATTTCTATCATTCTTTTGCCATTTTTCGTTCTGATAAACCAAATAAAAAAAGCAAAAACGCCAATAAAAATCGCCAGAGCTGTAAATTTACTCTCAGTGAGAAAATCGCTTATAAAAATTATGACCTTGGTGCTTGTCGGCAATTCCGCCCCCAATTCTTTAAAAACCGAGGTTAAAGTTGGGACAACATAAATCATCATCACTACCCCTATAATAAACATGGCAATTAAAACAATGGCAGGATATATCATCGCTCCTCTGACTTTTTTTACCAAAGTATGGTCCCCGTCCATTTGATTGGCCATGATCTTTAATGAATCGCTAAGACGACCGCTCTCTTCTCCGACTCTTACCATTGCCGTGAAAATATTTGGGAAAATTTTAGGATATTTTTTCATGCTATCGCTCAAAGTATTACCTTTTTGAACATCCTCCAAAATGGAACCTAGAATCTTGCTGAATTTTTTATTTCTGGTCTGGCGGCTCAGAATATCAAGGCCCTTTGACACTGAAAGCCCGGCTGAGATCATCACGCTAAAATTGCGGCTAAAGATAATCCTCTCAGTGACAGAAACGCCGCTTAAAAACGGTATGGAAAAATTGAATTTTTTGCCATCTAACTTTCTATTGCAGGAAATCAGGGTGTACCCCTCCTGTTTTAACGTCCGCGACAAATCAAATTTGTCATTGGCATTCATCGTCCCTCTTTTTTCCTCTCCTGTTATTTTTTTTGCAAAATATTCAAATTCCATA
>JBBTUP010000035.1:1403-8247 GCA_038063695.1 Patescibacteria group bacterium | reverse complement strand
TGGCTCACAATTTTCCCAAAACTTGGTTTAGGTCATATGAGCTCGTTTGTTTTTAATTAAAATAGTGTATAATGTATTTATTATAGCATCTGCCTAAGGCGAGATTGCTTATAATTTAATTAAAATTAAAATTTTATAAATTATGGCAAAAAGAAGCACAGGAGTAGGAAAAATGAAGAAATCGCGTTCAAAAAAGACCAAAAAAAGACTTGCGATAAAGCGCGAAATGCTCGCAAAAAGGCCGGTAAACGGTAAAAAAAAATGAGATAGAGATATCAAGGGCTTTTTTGCTTGAGTTTGGAAATTTCCTCTTGAGTTAACGGGCGGTGCTTGCCGGATTTGAGATTACCAAGATTGATGTTGCCGATACGGATTCGTTTGAGAGAAATGGTAGTCAGTTGCATGGCAGATGCCATTCTTCTGATTTGATGCTTTCTTCCTTCTTTCAAAATAATGATGAATTTGTGCTGGCCGAGCGATCTGGTTTTAGCGGGCAAGGTCATCCCATCTTCCAGTAAAATTCCTTGTGCCATTTTTCTCAATTTGAACGGAGTGGCATCTTCTCTTACACCAACCTCGTATTCTTTTTCTATGATGTGCTTGTCGCTGGTAACGGCGTTGGTAATCGTGCCGTCGTTGGAAAGAAGGATAAGGCCTTCGCTGTCCTTATCCATTCGCCCGACAGTGTTGAGATCTTTGAATTCCGGCAGAAGTTCAAAAATTGTTTTTCCCTCTGATTTTATTTTGGACGAAACAATCCCACGTGGCTTGTAAACAGCAACGGTTATTTTTTCGCCCATCAAACTCTTGGCAGCGGGTAAAATTTCCACGCGATCTTTTTGCGGGTCAATTTGAATTCCTGTCTCTCTTGTTACTTTGCCGTTCAGTTTTATCAGTCCTCTCTTGATATAATCAGTGGCTTCTCTTCTTGATAAAATTTTTCTTTCCGAAAGATATTTTTGTATGCGCATGATTAAAAGTATATCTTAATATTGAAAAAATTCCAAAAATATGGAACGATTAAGATATGAAAAATATTAAATCTTCTGACAACGATCTTTTTGAACCGGATTGGGAGGAAAAGAAAGAGCCGACTAGAAAAGAAATAATCTGGAAATATAGCCGTGCCATCATTGCCCTTTTTGCAATCATAGGGGTTCTTTATATTTCCGGCGTGTATCAAGCGCTGCTTTTCAGGAAAACACCGGAAAGTGTCAAGCAGGAAAAAATAGAAAGCATGCTTGATGCTCAAAAAATCACGCTTCCTTTGCAGATTTATCTTTTTGTAAATAATGAATTAGGATCCAGAAGAACAGAAGACAATGTGAGGCATTTGGTTGAAAATGCATCAGGAGTATGGTCTCAGGCGCAGATTGAATTGAGTATAGAAAAAATTATATATCTTGAATCAAACAAGAATGAAATTGATGACTTTTTAAATAATCCGCGCGCTTTTACGGCAGGCCTTAAGGATTATAATGACCGGCGCATCAATGTTTTTTTGAGAGAAACACTTTTGGGCTTGAATGGGATTGCTTTTACTGGCTTGGGTATTATTAGTGTGGCTGATTATACAACGAGTTTTGACTTTAGAGTTCTGGCTCATGAGATCGGCCATATACTCGGCCTGGGTCATGTAGCGAGCGACAAAGGGCGACTAATGTTCCAAGGCGCTGATGGTATTAATCTGACACTTGAAGAAATCTTGCAATCCCGCCAATTAGCCCTAAAATTCGGTTATTAAGTAGGTAAATAAAAAAAATGTTAAAATAAAAAGATGTTTGATTTTATCCTTTCATTTTTTAATGAAAATGTAATTCTATTACGCACAGTGATGTATGCATTTGGCTGGACAACTTTAATTATGTCTACCATTGCGTTGCTTTATAAGGCCACGCAAATTAGGAGAATGTTAAAAAATTCCATATTTGCGAAGTTGATATTTCCCATCTTGCTCGGCTGGCTGGCAACCATGTGGAGCTTGGGAGCGGTAAGCACATTTTATATTTTTGACTTGCCTAAAAAGGGAATGATCATAACCACCCCGATTTTTATAATGTGGATTTTTATAATGGTCATTGTTTTTTTTATTACTGCCAAATTTATAAAAGAAGCTATAAAGCAATACAATGAAATTGTTTCTTTGAATATAAAATTAAAAGAGGCGAATTTAAATTTAAAACAATTAGATAAATTAAAGTCAGATTTTATCACTATCGCTACTCATCAATTAAGAACGCCATTATCAGAAGTAAAGTGGACTTTGAATTCTTTAATTGAAGGTGAATTTGGAGATGTGGATGACAGGCAAAAAGAAATAATTAAAAGGGGGTATGAGTCAAATGAAAGAATCATTAAAATTATCAATAATCTTTTAAGTGCTGAAAAAACAGGGAATATTAATTGGGGTTATAATTTTAAAAAGGAATCAATTATAAAAATAATTGAAGATGCCATTAATAATTTTTCTTTATTAGCTAATAAAAAGAATATTAATTTGCGTTTAATAAAGCCGAAAAATATAATTCCTGATATTGAAATAGATATTATGAAAATAAATACGGTACTTAATATTTTACTTGAGAATGCTCTAAATTACACCCTGAATAACGGAGAAATAGTCATTAGTCCGGAATATAAGAACGAATATATCCAAGTATCAATAAAGGATACGGGAATTGGCATTCCACAAGAAGAAAAAGGAAGAATATTCTCGCGTTTTTTCAGAGGGAAGAAGGCAGGCAAAGTCTTAACGAACGGAATGGGAATCGGGTTAAATATTGCTAAAAATATCATTAATGTTCATAAGGGAAAAATTTGGCTGGAATCGGAAGAAGGTAAGGGAACAACTTTTTATTTCATCATCCCATATCATAAAAGGAATAAATAAAAAAATTTTGCTATTAAATTGTATTTGTGATATGATATGATTAATGAAGTTACTGGAAAAAGTAAAAAACGATTTAGATGAAAAATTTCAAAAAATTTCAAAAACTCCCGCGAGCTTTGATTTTTTTGTGGCAATTCACGATTTTGTTGAACATATTGAATTAAACCCATCTCTTTCCAGGGGTCTTTCGTCCCATATAAAATCTAATCAAGAATTGAGAATTCCCAGTAAATATAGTTATTTAAAAAAGATTTATCAAGGGATGGAAGACATCAAGGTAAAATCAAATGTTGATTTGGGGCATGAAAGATATATGGTGCTTATAGAGTTAAATAAAATTAGAAATAAAAACATTTCAGAAAGCAATTCGTTTTGGAAAAAACGGGAGTTATTCAGGAAATTAGTAGGTGAAATTTACGAAATATTGAGTTCGAATCCAGGATAAATAAAGTTTGACAAAATTTTATTTCTTTGATACTCTTGAAAATATGAGGTTAGAAGAACAAAAAAACAAGGTCGGGCTTCTAGAAAAAAAATAATTATAGAAAAAATAATCAAATGAACGGAACTATTAAAACGCTTCTTATGGAAAAGGGATTTGGATTCATTTCCCGCGAAGGCGAGACAAAGGACTTATTCTTTCATTCTAAAGAATTGAGCGGTGTCGCATTTGACGAGTTAAAGGTTGGCGATAATGTCACTTTTGAAGTCGTCCAAAGCGACAAAGGTCCAGCTGCTACAAATGTAGCACGCGCTTAAGCGTTATAAAAAACCGTCTTCCTGGAGCGAGGGCGGTTTTTTTAATCCTTTTTCACTAGTGTTATCATATAAATATGTTTATTGATTATGTAAAAATTAAAGTAAAAGCTGGCCGGGGAGGCAATGGCGCGGTGGCGTTTAATAAACTAAAAATGTCTCTTGGTCCGACCGGAGCAAATGGCGGCGATGGCGGAAGCGCTTATTTTGAAGGCGTGTCTGATTTGGGCGCGCTTATTCAGTTTCGTTATAAAAAAGAATTAACAACAGAAGATGGAAAAAACGGAAAGACTAATCTTAACGATGGGCCAGATGGAGAAGATTTGATTTTAAAAGTGCCCATTGGCACGGTAATTCATAATTTATCAACCAATAAAGATTTTGAGATTATTTCCATTGGACAGCGTTTGTTGGTAGCCAAGGGCGGGCGCGGCGGAAAAGGTAATTTTAAATTTCGTTCATCAGTTAATACCAGTCCGATTGAGTTTCAGGAGGGTTTGCCTGGAGAGGAATGCGAGTTAAGATTGGAACTCAAATTAATCGCTGATATTGGTTTTATTGGCTTGCCAAATGTCGGTAAATCGAGCCTGCTAAACAGGTTGACTAATGCTAAAAGCAAAGTGGCTAATTATCTTTTTACAACTCTTAATCCAAATCTCGGCGTTTATTATGAGTTGATTCTAGCTGATATTCCCGGACTAATTGAAGGGGCTTCGAGCGGTAAGGGTCTTGGCGTCAAGTTTTTACGCCACATTGAACGCACAAAAACACTTTTCCATTTTATCTCCGCGGAATCAACGAATCCAGTAAATGATTACCAGATTATCAGAGATGAACTTGGCGCGTATAATAAAGAATTGCTGGATAAGCCGGAATATATTCTTTTAAGCAAAGCCGATTTGCTGGATAAAAATGAAGTTGTTCGAAAACTGGACGAATTAAAAAAAATAGGCAAGGAAACGATTCCAATTTCTGTGATAGATGGCGAGAGCGTTGGCCGTGTTGAAGAAATTTTGCGCAAAATTATTAAACAAAAACATTAATAAAATTTGTAATTGCATTTGATTTATGGAAATTAGAAATATCGCAATTATTGCCCACGTTGACCACGGTAAAACAAGTATTACCGATTTTTTAATGCGCCAAACAGGCGCAATAAAAGAGGGTATTACCATGGATTCAAACGATTTAGAAAGAGAAAGAGGAATCACTATTTATTCTAAAAATGCTTCTATTTTTTATAAAGGGACAAAAATAAATATAGTGGATACTCCAGGGCACGCTGATTTCGGCTCCGAAGTTGAACGCGTCTTGCGTTCCATTGATTCAGTAATTTTAGTGGTTGATGCGCAAGAGGGACCAATGCCTCAAACAAAATTTGTTTTAAAAAAATCTTTAGAGCTTGGGCTGAAGCCGATTGTTGTAATAAACAAGATAGATAAGCCCGCGGCTAGGCCGGACTGGGTGCATGAAAAAGTTATAGAGCTTTTTATAGATCTTGGTGCTAATGAGGAACAGATGGATTTTTCTACGGTCTATACAATAGCCAAAAATGGCATTGCCAAGATGAATTTAGCGGATAACTCAAGCGATTTAACTTCGCTTCTGGATATTATTTTAAAAAAAATTCCATCAGCTTCTTCGGATGCTTTGAATAAAAAACTTTTGAGATTTCAGCCATTTAATCTTGCTTATGATAATTTTATGGGGCGCTTGGCTATCGGCAGAATATATGAAGGCGTTCTTAAGACGGGCAGCAATATTTTTCTAAAAAAAGAAACGGGTGAAATAAGAATCGGTAAAATAAAAAAGATTTTTACTTTTCATGGACTTAATAAAAAAGAAATTCAAGAAGCAAGTGCGGGAGATATAGTGATGATTGCCGGGATATCGGATATTTACATCGGAGAAACTATCTGTAACGATATTTCGCAAGAAGCTCTGCCTGCGATAAATGTGGATGAGCCGACGATATCGCTTAATTTTTTAGTTAATAATTCTCCTTTTGCCGGAAGAGACGGCAAAATTGTCACCAGCCGGCAAATAAGAGAAAGGCTGGAAAAAGAGATTGAAGTGAATGTCGGGCTTAAAATAGATTTTTTATCAAATGATTATTTCAAGGTTTACGGGCGGGGAGAATTGCATATTGCCATATTATTGGAGAATATGAGGCGCGAAGGATATGAATTACAGGTTTCGCAACCCCAAGTTATTTTTAAAGAAGAAAATGGAACCAAGACGGAACCATTTGAGGAAGTTATTGTTGATGTTCCCAGCCAGATGATAGGAACAGTTATAGATAAATTGGCGAAAAGAAAAGGCATTATGGTTAATATACAACCAGAGCAGAGTCATACTAGAATTATTTTTGAAGTGCCCACAAGGGGGTTATTGGGATATCGCGGAGATTTTATAATAGATACCAAAGGAGAAGGAATAATTTGCAGCCGGGTAATCGGTTTTAGGCCCTTTGCTGGAGATATTGAAAGGCAGACGGTCGGCTCAATGATTTCTATGGCTAATGGCAAGGCTCTTGGTTTTTCTCTATTTAATCTGCAGGAAAGAGGAAGTCTTTATATTGGGGCAGGAACAGAGGTTTACGATGGCATGGTGATAGGCAATACTTCAAAAGGAGAAGATATGAGAGTCAATCCTACCAAAGGCAAACAACTTACAAACATGCGATCTAAAGGCTCTGATGAGGCCATTGTTCTTACCCCTCCGCTTGATCTCATTTTAGAGAGAGGATTAGAGATAATGCGTCACGATGAATACTTGGAAGTGACTCCCAAAAACATACGCTTAAGAAAAATTCCTTCTGATTAAAGTAATATTTTTTAGGATATTGAAAAAATTTTGCAGAGATGCTATATTGTTTGAGGAGTAAAATTCTTTGAGAGAGGAGGTGAGATAATGAAATTATCGAAGATTCAGATAGGAATAGGTTTAACAAAACAAATATATAATTCGTTTAGTGCGAAGGAGAAAAAATTCTGGAATGATTTTTTTGTTCTTTCAGAAAAAGAGATTAAAATGGCGAAAGAGACCGCTGATACAATGCCGCTCATTCCTTCTGAGAGATTAAAGAAAATGTATAAACAAGCAATAGAAAAATACGATGGCGGGAAGTATTGTCACATTAGGCAGTTGGAAGCAATGTTTGATTTTAACATAATAGTGCACTGATTTTTTAAGGGG
>JBBTUP010000035.1:0-1303 GCA_038063695.1 Patescibacteria group bacterium | reverse complement strand
TAATTAAATAAGGTCGCAATAAATTAAAAAATAAAATTTATGAAAGGATTTTCAACAAATATAGAGAAGAGCACTTTGGAGAACAAAAATTACCGTAAGGTGCTTTATACATCAAAGCATAGCCAATTAGTAATGATGAGTTTAAGCGCCAAGGAGGAGATTGGAATGGAAGTCCATCAGGATAATGACCAGTTTTTTCGTTTTGAAAAAGGACGGGGCAAATGCATTATTGATGCCAATGAATATGAAGTTGGAGATGGTTCAGCCATTGTTGTGCCAGCTGGTAGCCAGCACAATGTGATTAATACTTCTGATACAGAGGAATTAAAACTCTATACGATTTATTCGCCGGCACATCACAAAGACGGTATTGTTCGCGCCACAAAAACTGAAGCCGAAGCCAATGAGGCGGAATTTGACGGTGTAACAACCGAATAAAATCTTAAACTATTTTTTCATTTTTTTTAAAATCTCTATGTCTTTTATGACTCCCGGATAATCTGTCTCGCATATCATGTCAATGTTGTTTTTTCTGGCAAATTGGGCAATTTTTTTAAATCCCTCCAGGCCAATTTTGCCTTTGCCTATATGCTCGTGCCTGTCTTTATGGGAGCCGGCTTCAGTCATGCTGTCATTGCTGTGGATGAGTTTTATATTTTCTATCCCGATATGCTTGTCAAGCAATTTTATATTTTTTTCGAAGTTGTTTAACCAGTCATATCCAGAGGCAAAACTATGCTGAGTGTCTAAACATATTCCAGCCATTGTAGGATATTCTTTGAGCGATTTAAAAATTTTTCCTATTTCTGCAAAATTATCTCCGATTATTTTGCCTGCGCCAGCGCTGTTTTCTATTAATAACTTTGTCTTTCCCTTGTATCCGTCAAACACTTTTTTTAATTCATTGATTGTTTTTTTGATCGCCTCTTTTTCTTCCATTTCTTTTGCGCTTCCCAGATGAGTCATTACATATTTTGCGCCTAGTTGGTTGCCTCTTTCAAGTTCTTTTCTTATGGCACTGATAGAGCCGTAGCGTATGCGGTTGTTTAAGGAAGCAAGGTTTATAAAGTATGGAGCGTGGATATAGACTTCATAAATTTTTAATTTTAAATTTTTAATTTTAAATTGCTTTATTATTTCGGCAGAGAGGGGAGTAACAGAACCGCCAACGGGCGGTCTGGTAAAAATCTGCATTACCTCGCATCCCAACTCATGCGCCATTTCAGGCGCATTTTCTATTCCTTTGCTTATGGACACATGACATCCAACTCTCATTATTTAAATTATACATTGTTTTTGCTAT
>JBBTUP010000034.1:5755-14227 GCA_038063695.1 Patescibacteria group bacterium | reverse complement strand
GATGACTTATGAATCTCGCGAAGCCACAGATATTTTCATCGCCGAGAAATTAAAAAAATTCCTCAAATATGAATAAAAATATTCTAGGCGTCATTACCGCGCGCGGTGGTTCAAAGGGAATACCGGGTAAGAATATTAAAGTGCTTGGAGACAAACCGCTTATTGCTTATACAATTGAATCAGCGAAAAAAAGCAAACTCATTACGCATCTTATTGTTTCTACTGATGATGAAGAAATTGCTGATGTTGCGAAAAAATACGGCGCAGACGCGCCGTTTATACGGCCGAAAGAATTGGCGCAGGACACCACCCCGCATTTGCCCGTTATGCAACATGCCATAAAATTTATGGAAGATAAACTCGGCATTGTTTTTGATTACGCCGTAATTCTTCAGCCGACTTCTCCGTTTAGAATGCCGGAAGATATTGATGGAACAATACAAAAATTGATTGATACTAGAGCGGACAGCGCGGTTTCTTTGGTTGAATCTGATAAAAGCATGCATCCAATGAAAGCGAAAAAATTGGAAGGCGACAAAGTTTTGGCTTATTGTATGGAAGAAGTTGAGGGCATAAGAAGGCAGGATATTCCCATTGCTTATAGGAGAAGCGGAGCAGTTTACGCAATGAAACGTGATTTGCTGCTTAAAGATAATAGATTATATGGCGATTTTGTGGTTGGTTGTGTTGTGCCAAAAGAACGGTCAATTGATATTGATGAGCCATTTGATTGGTTAAGGGCGAAACATATGTTAAAAAATTTAAAGAAGAAATGAACAATATGGCTTTTTCTAAAAAAGATAAGCATATAATTGTTAATTATCATTACATCAGGGATCCAAGCCCTGATTTTTCTGGTATTCATCCCTGTTTGATTGATGAATTTGAAAGGCAAATCAAGTTTTTGACAGAAAATTACAAAGTCGCTTCAATAGAAGATGTTTATAAGGCGGCAGAAGAAAAAAACGAAGAAAGATTATGTGCCATTACCCTTGATGATGGCACAAAAGATCATTATTCTAATGCTTTGCCTATTTTGGAAAAATATAAAGCGACTGCAGTTTTTTTTGTGCCCACAGGCATTTTTGAGGGGATTCTCCCTTACACGCAAAAAATCCATGTTTTGCTTTCCAAATTTGATATCGCGGAAATTATAGATAATTTTAACGATTTTTTAAAGAATAATTTTTCTGAAATATATGAAAAATTTTTTATTCCCGAAGACGAACGGCTTTCTGACACTAAAAGGCATGATTATGGCGGAGATTTCAGAATAGATAATTTTAAGGAAAAAATTACTTCTTCACCAAAAAATCTGCGCGAGGATTTTATAAAGAATTTTTTTGATAAAGTGAATATTTCCGAGAAAGATTTAATTAAAGAATTATTTATAGATGAAAATGAAATGATTGATATGGATAAAAAAGGATTTTTAATCGGTTATCATACTCATTATCACAACGCCATAGATACTTTAAATGAAAAGGAGATTGAAGAAGACCTCAATAAATCAAAAGAATATTTCAAAAGAATTCTGAATAAAGATCCTGATTTTTTTTCTTATCCCTATGGCAGATCAAGCGAAACTGCCATTAAAGTTTTAAAAGAGAACGGTATTAGATATGCTGTAACTATAGAAAGAAAGGGCGTATCAAAGAATGATAATCCCTTAAAGATTCCCAGGTATGATGTTAATGATATAAAAGATTTTCTAAATAGTCAGAGATAATTGTGATGACTATGGATATTTCAAGGACAAAAAAATTTTTTGGCAGGGATGATGTTTTTATTGTCGCCGAAATTGGGAAAAATTTTATTCAGACAGAAGAAGATAAAACCGTGGAAGAATATCTTGGAAACGCGAAAAAACTTGTTGACGAAGCTATAAAAGCGGGAGCTGATGCTGTAAAATTTCAAACTCATGAAATTGAAGATGAACAATTAAATATTGATATTGTTTCCCCGCATTTTAAAGGTAGTGATAGATATAGCTGGATAACAAGAAATATGAATGCGACTCCATTGGAAGGATTCTGGAAACCGCTTAAAGAATATTGTGACGAAAAAGGGATTACCTTCTTTTCAACGCCAATGAGTCGCAAGGCGGCTCAAAAATTAGATAAAATCGGAGTTCCGTTTTGGAAAGTTGGTTCCGGTGATGTCCAGGATTATATAATGCTTGATTTTATGATAAACACTAAAAAGCCGATTATTATCTCAACTGGCATGGTTGGTTTGTCTGAACTTGATAAAGTAATAAAACATATTATATCAAAAGGCTCTTCCTTGTCTGTATTATATTGTATAAGTCAATATCCCGCTCCGGCAGAATATTTTAATCTTGGCACAATAGAATATTTGCTAGAGGAATATCCGGAGGTCGTTGTTGGTTTTTCTGACCATTCTATCGGGAACGAGCTTGCTTTAACGGCAATAAAACTTGGAGCACAAATAATTGAAAAACATTTTTCATTTTCGCGCGATTTATGGGGCGCTGACCATAGGGTTTCTATGACGCCAGAAGAGTTTAGGATTATGGTTGATGCGATTGGAAACGGTAATTATAAAAACATTGATGAATCGAAATACTACGGCACAAAAGATAGAGAGCTTGAAGGTGAGAATAACAAATTTAGACCGTATTTTAATAAATCTTTAATGGCTGGCCGAGATATTTCAGCTGGAACTGTTCTTACAGAAGAAATGATATTCGCAATGAGACCAAAAATGTATGCAAAAGGTTTGCCATCAGAAAATTTTAGGCAAATCATAGGAAAGAAAATAAAAAGAGATTTAAAAAAGTACGATCCGATTACTCAAAATAATTTTATATTATAATGCAATGGAAAGAAAAAATAAAAAATTAAAAGACCCAGATTTTTTTATTGTCGGCCTGCAAAAAAGCGGAACATACGGCATAAGCGCCCTTTTGGACGCGCATCCTCAAATAAGATGTCTGCCGAACCATCCAATACATAATTACACGAAAGGCAAAACTGGAGCTGACGAAGGAAGGATTTTTGATATGCTTGCAAGCATTGATAAAGATGACGGAGAGGCGCTGAAAAATTCTTTCTTGAACCACCATGGAGGCTTTTTCGCGAATATTGCTGGCCTTATCGGTAAAGCAAACAAAGAAGAACTTTACGAAGCCGTAAAAAACCGCTACAAAGAATGGTTTGAATTCCAAAATTCGGGAAACAAGCCGATTGTCGGCGATAAAACCACAGAATATGTTTTTCATCTTGACATGATTGATGATTTTTTTCCAAACGCCAAAAAATTATGTATTATCCGCAACCCTAAAGACAGGATTGTTTCTTGGAATTTTCATCAGATAAGGAAGGGAAGAAAAAATGGTGAGAAAATAGATGATGAATTTATCAAAAATTATCTTGAAAATCAGATAAAAAAAGAATATGAAAGCATGCTAAATTACAAAGGATTTATCCATTGCTTTACTTACGAGGCACTTAAAAACAATCCTAAAAAAGTCTTAGTTGGGATTCTTTCTTATCTAGATGCTGATTTATCAGAGGAAATAATGGATAAGATGATAGAGGAAGCATCTTTTGAGAATCTAAAAAAAAAGGAAATTGATTATTTTAAAAAAGAGAATATTTCTCAAGATATAAAGCATTATAGAAAGGGAGTAGTCGGCGAATGGAAAAATTACTTGAGCGAGGAACAAGTTAAAATGATTGATGCAATTATTGATTCTTTGCAAAAAAAAGTTTTTGAAAAATATAATGTTATTATGAGTGATTATGAATAAAACAATTTTTATCAGCGTATCAACTCCAATCTTAATAAGAAATTTTCTTCTTATACCGAACGGACTTCTTGATATTCTAAAAAAACAAAAAGATACTCGCATTGTATTATTGGTCGTTGATTCTGCGGCAGAGGTGGTAAAAAAAGATTTTGGAGATACCAATGTTATTATTGAGCCGGTAAAAGTCAAATGGAAACGCAATTTATTGCAGAAGTTGGGAATTTTTTTCAATACTTATTTAAACTTAACGCCGCTTGCTTGGCTGGAAGCAACAATGGGCGTGAGAATAGACGAGAAGGCATTAAGAAAAAAGAAAAAATATCCTTTATTCTTGAAAAAATTTATTGCCAATACATTTGGCAAATCAAAATGGGTAAGAAAAAAATTGGCGTCCAAGATTGACAATTTTATATTTTCCGAGCGCCCATATAAAGATCTGTTTGATAAATACAAGCCGTTGGTCATTTTTGTGCCGGACATATTCGGTCCGCAAGGATTGAATATATTAAGGGAGGCGAAAAGACAAGGTGTAAAAAGTTTAGGTATGACAGCCAGTTGGGACCATTTTCCTAAAAGGTTTGAGGCCAGAAAGCCCGATACTCTTCTTGTTTGGAACGAGATTTTGAAAAAAGAGGCGATAGAACTACAGGATTATGAAGAGAAAAATATTTTTGTTTCCGGGGTGCCCCAGTATGATTTATTCGCGCAAAAAGAGCACTTGCTGTCAAGGGAAGAATTTTTTAAAAATATTAATTTGGATTCAGGCAAAAAACTCATCTCCTTTTTTTCCAGTTCAAAACGCGCTCCTGATGACGGGGATATCGTTGATATGATATTAAAATGGATAAAAGAAAAAAAATTTTCTTATAATGCGCATATGTATATAAGGCCGTATCCGGGCGTTGTTTCAGACCATGAAAAATTTGATAAATTTGAGGGAAATAAACTTGTTTATATTGACTGGATAGAGAAGAAAAGATTATTTGGCGACGGCGCTCATGCCTGGTATCCGTCACTTGAAGGAATGATATTTTTTATGAATGTGTTGTATCACAGTGATGTTATCATAAGCACATATTCCAGCGTCAGCGTGGAGGCAAGCGTGTTTTTAAAGCCAGCGATAAACATTAATTTTGACGGATATAAACAAAGGCCGTTTGAACAGAGCATAAAGCGTTCAAAATATAAATCCCATTTTATGCATGTGTTTGAGACAAAAGGTGTTTGGCAAGTGGAAAATCAACAGGAACTTTTTGATTCAATAGAAAAATTTTTAAAAAATCCTGATACGAATAAAGAAAATCTGATAAAATTAAGAGATAAAATGTGCTGGAAAATAGACGGCAAAGCGAGCGAGAGAATTGCAAATAAAATTTTAGAATATATAAAATAGATGAGAATTTTTGAAAAATGGATGATCTGGGCAGTGTCTGAGGGTTTTGCAAGGGCCTTTAACGGAATGATGGCGAAGATAATAGGGGGGCTTTCGCGCACTATATCTCAATTTTATGTAGTTATACTTATTATTGGCATTGTTCAAGGAAGCATTGGTTTTTTTGTCAGTAGGGTTCGGGGTGTTAATCTTTTTCCAAACAGGGCGTCTATTTTTGGTTGTATAAGTTTTGGGATAATGGCTGTTATTTTGACATCCGTCACTTTTACCGTATTTATGCTTGGAGGAAGTATTAGTATGTTTGTGTTTATAATTTCTCTTTCCATAATACCCGGCGCTATAATAGACAGAATATTTTTTAAATATAAACTTAATAAATTGCAATGGTTGGGCGTGGGCGTAGGTCTATTTGGGGCGTATGCAATGCTTAATTTTCCTTCTATATCAACATTGCGTAACTTGCCTTTATGGGTAGGAATCGCTTTTGTAAATGCGATTGGTGTTTCAGTTAATCAGGGTATAACGAAAAAAATAAAAGATGTTGACCCGTTTGTAAAAAATTTCTGGGTTGGCATAACCACATTCTTAATTTCACTTACTGTGCTATTTGTTTTAAAAGAGTACGGAAAAGATATGCCCGTTAAATTTTTTATAATCCCATGGATTCTCGGTGCGGGCACCTTTTTTCTTGTGTTGGCAAATCTAATGAGTTATAAGCGCGGCGCTAATATGGCCGTAAAAAATTTAATTGACAGGTCTTCTTATCTTATATTCGGCACACTAGGAGGGATATTTTTTTTCGGAGAGAAATTATTTATTGGTCAAGGTATAGGAATTGTTTGTTATTTTATTGCTTTATATTTAATGACAAATAATAAAGAAATAATATAATAATATTTATGCAGACAAATAAAATACTATGAGAATATTAAAATTTGGAAAATTGAAGATTGGAGGCAATAATCCGACAGTGATTATTGCCGAAATAGCTGATTCGCATAACGGCGATATTGATACCGCTAAAAAAATGGTTGATGAAATTAAAAAAGCCGGAGCCAATGTGGCTAAATTTCAGATACATTTGCCGGATATTGAGATGGTGCCGGGCAAGGTGATTATGTGGGACGGCGATTTGTATGAAATTTTAAAAAGAAATTTATTTACTCCGGAAATGCATAAAGAGATGATGGATTATTGCGAGAAAGTAGGAATAGAATATCTTTGCACGCCATTTTGCCCTACTGCTGTTGATATTTTAAATGACTTAGGAGTGAAAGCGTTTAAAACCGGCGCCGGTGAAATTAAAAATCTCCCTCAGCACAGAAAATTGGCTAAATTATCCGCAAAAACAGGCAAGCCTGTGATTGTTTCAACTGGTATGTCAACTTGGGACGAAATTCAAGACACAGTTAAAATTTATGAGGAAGAGGGAGCCAAAGAAAATCTTGTATTAATGAGTTGTACTTCAGAATATCCTCCGAAGGATTATTCCCACGCGAATCTCGGTTTGATTAAAAGAATGCAAAATGAATTTGGCGTTTGGGTTGGACAATCTGACCACACAATGGACAATTACACGGCTTATGCTGCAGTGGCGCTCGGCGCGAAACTTGTTGAAAAACATTTCACTCTTTCAAGAAACCAGAATGGTCCGGACCACGCCATTTCTCTTGAACCGCATATGCTTAAAGATTTAGTTAATGGAATCAGAAAAATTGAAGTTGGATTAGGTGAAGAAAGAATTGTTTCAAAAGAGGAGCAGGTTGTGCGCGATTGGGCTTTTCATAGCGTTGTCGCGTCCAGAGATATTAAAGAGGGCGAAGAATTGACGCTTGAAAATCTTATGCCGAAAAGGCCTGGTTCGGGCATTGAAGCAAAATACCTTGATAAAATGTATTCAAAAAAACTCCTTGGCAAAAAAGCCAAGCGGGATTTATTTAAAGATACCATTTTGCAGTGGGAAGATGTTATATAACAAGACGGTATTGAAAAATATCGCTTTTTGTTTTAATATAATTTTGTGCCCAAAAACAAGCCAAATAAAAGGAAAATCGCAATTATAGCCGGTTCTCGCGGAGAATACGGCTATTTTCGGCCAGTTATAAAAGAAATAGAAAAAAGAAAGAATCTTGATTACGGCGTTATTGCTTCAAATATGCATATGCTTGATTCTTTCGGGTCTTCTATAGACGAGATAAGAAATGATAATTTAAAAATACACGCGGAAATTTTTAATACTTTGGACGGTTACAATCATCTTACGATGGTAAAATCGCTTTCTATTTTTATGATGCAGTTGCCGGAACTTTTAAAACAAATGGGCGCTGATTTCATACTTTTAGCTGGCGATAGGGGAGAGCAATTAATAGGCGCCATCACGGGCGCGCATATGTATATTCCTGTAGCCCATATTCAGGCAGGCGAACTTTCCGGCAACATTGACGGAGTTACCAGGCATGCCATAACTAAATTCGCCCATATTCATTTTGCGGCTAATGACGATGCTGCCCAGAGAGTTTTAAGGATGGGAGAGGAGCCGCATAGAGTGCATAATGTCGGCGCGCCAATGCTCGATGAACTTGTTAATGGTTACATGACTCCAGAGGAAAAAATTTATAAAAAATTTTCCATTGATAAAAATAAACCCTTTGTTCTTGTGGTTCAGCATTCTGTTACGGAAGAATTTGACCAGACAGAACGCCAAATAGAAGAAACAATGAAGGCCATATCTAAATTGGGTCATCAGACAATTATTGTGCTTAATAATTCTGACGCTGGCAGTTCTATTTTAAGAAGAGTTATATTGAGGAATAAAAAGCCGTTTATGCGCATTATCCCCAATATGAAACGTCAGGATTATGCCGGTCTCTTAAGCGTTGCCGACGTAATTGCCGGAAATTCTTCAAGCGGCATTATTGAAGCGCCGACTTTTAAATTAGCGGCAGTAAATATCGGCAACAGGCAAAAAGGAAGAATGCAAGGCATCAATGTGATTAATGTCGGATATGTTGCCAAGGAAATAGAAAAAGCTATAGAAAAAGCAATGTCCCCTGATTTCCAAAAGATTGTTTTAAAATGCGTAAACCCGTATGGTGATGGAAAATCTTCCAAAAGGATAGTTGATATATTGGAAAATACGCCTATAGATGATAAATTACTTATTAAAAGAATAACTTATTGATTATTATGAAAAAGGTAGATTTAAAAAATAGTTCCTTTGTAATGAATGAAAACTCTTTAATAAGAGATGCAATGGGCGCTATAACCGACAATCAAAGGGGAACAATTATTGTGATTGATGATA
>JBBTUP010000034.1:0-5655 GCA_038063695.1 Patescibacteria group bacterium | reverse complement strand
GCAATGGGCGCTATAACCGACAATCAAAGGGGAACAATTATTGTGATTGATGATAGTTTTTATTTTCAAGGGCTGGCAACTGACGGAGATATAAGAAGAGGAATGTTAAAGGGAGCCACAATGGAAACGCCGATTTCTAAAATAATAAATACGAATCCTGTTGTGATTAATAAAAATGGCGATATTAACAAGAAGGCAGAAGAAATTTTTAAGGCAGATTCATCCATAAGCGTTATCCCGATTGTAGATGACAATAATATACTTATAGATATAAAGACCAGGGACCCTAAAAAAAGAAAAGAAATTTAATCAATTATCTTTATGATTCAAAAAAAGAGAAAAATCTGTTTTATTATTACCAGCTTTATTCATTACAGCCGGAATCTGCTTATATTGAAGGAATTAAACAATAGGGATGATGTTGATTTACATATTGTGATTGCCGGCGCTGTTTTACTGCCAAAATACGCCTCAAAATACGCGAATATCAAAGATATGCTGGAAAGAGACGGTTTTAAAAATATATATGAGATTCATTTTAATCTTGAGGGCAGCAGCACTATAACTCAGGCAAAAACAGCTGGCCTTGCCGTAATAGAATTTTCCACCTTTTTCCATTATTGGAAACCGGATTTAGTGGTATTGCGAGGCGATAGATATGAGGGTTTGGCGGTCGCTATGTCCGCGGCTTATCTAAATATACCCGTTGCTCACATTGAAGGAGGAGATGTTTCAGGCACCATAGATGAATCAGTAAGGCATGCTATTACTAAACTTTCGCACATTCATTTTGCCACCAATGAACCAGCAAGAGAGAGGATTATAAGAATGGGAGAAGACCCAGAGTATGTTTTTAATTTTGGCAGTCCAGAAATTGAGATTATACATAATATTGCTAAAAATAAAAATAATAATATAGATTTATCTCAGACCGGAAGCGGATACAATATCAATTTGGGTGACGACTACTTGATGGTAATGTATCATCCTGTTACATCAGAATTAAAAAATCTTAAGTCCAATACAAAGATTTTATTAGATACAATCTATGAATTTAATATACCAACAATTTGGTTTTGGCCTAATTATGATGCTGGATCTGAGGAAATCTCTCATGAGATAAGAATTTTTAAAGATGAAGTTGTAGACCACAAGATAAAATTTATGAGGTATCTTCCTCCGTATAAATTTTTAGCAATATTAAAAGACGCCAGATGTTTTGTGGGAAATTCATCTGCCGGAATAAAAGAATGTTCTTATCTTGGCATTCCTGTTGTCAATATTGGGAAGAGGCAGAATAATAGATTGAGTTCAGAAAATGTTGTCCATGTTGAACACAATAAAGAGGATATTAAAAAAGCTATAAATAATCAGATAAAAAAGAGAAGATATCCTTTATCTGATATTTATTATTCTCCTGATACGAGTAAGAATATAGCGGAGAAATTGGCCACTATTGATTTATATATCCAAAAAAGTTTTAGAGATTAAATTATTAATTATGAATAAAAAATATAAAATTTTAGGCGTAATACCAGTAAGAGGGGGATCTAAGGGCGTTCCGAGGAAGAATATAAAATTATTAAACGGCAAACCTCTCCTTTATTATATGCTTACTTCGGCCCTAAAGAGCAAAACATTTGATTATGTGGCGGTTTCTTCCGAGGACGATGAGATTTTGGATATTGCAGGAAGATACGGTAAAAAAAATAAAAAATTTATCCTTATTAAGAGACCTAAAAATCTTGCTTTGGATTCCACACCGACTCTGCCTGTTATCCAGCATGCCGTTGTTCAATTGGAAAAAGAAAAAAAGATAAAATTTGATTATATTGTTCTTTTGCATGCTGTATCGCCTTTAACTTATGCAGATGATATAGATAAGGTAGTGGAAAAATTGATAAGGACAAAAGCTGATTCGGTTGTAAGCGTTTATGAAGTTCCGGGCGGATATCATCCCGTCAAAATGAAAAAGATTGTAAAAGATAGATTGTATCAATATGTGCCAAGCATGCCGGAAAAAAGTTTCAGAAGACAGGACTTTGACTCTATATACAAGAGAGCAGGAGGCATTTATGCGGTGAAGAGAGACGTTGTTATGAAGAATCTTTTTTCGCTCGGATTTTTCTGTGGCAAGGTGACAAGGCCGTATATTATAACACCTCCCGAGAGGGCGATAGATATAGATGATGAAGTCGATTTTTTTGTAGCAGAAAAAATAGGAAAGAAATTGAGGATATTTAAATAATGAAAAAATTAGTTTATTTAATTGATTTGGCGCACGAGTCAAAACTCGGCTTGAGCAGCGATACTATGCCTCTCCAGTTGGGCCTTATTGGCGCGTATTGCTTGAAGGAACATGGTTCAAAAGTTGATGTCAGGATTTTTAAGTTTGTCGGCGGTTTTTTGAAAGCGATGAAAAAGAAAAAGCCGTTTATAATAGGCGTTTCTAATTATCTTTGGAATATCAATATTGGCTACAAATTCATAAGCGAAATAAAAAAGAAATATCCTGATATTATCACGGTTTTTGGCGGGCCTAACTATCCGGAAGAATTAAAGGACCAGATTGAATGGCTTAAAAAACATCCTTATGTTGATTTCTATATCTACAAAGATGGAGAAATTTCGTTTTCACGGTTGGTCGGGGAATTATTGAAAAATCCTGATGCGAATTCCGTTAAAAAATTGAAACTCCCGAGTTGTCATTCATTGATAAAAAATAAGCCGTATTTTGGCGAATTGGAGCCGCGGATAAAAGATCTATCGATCATTCCATCTCCGTACACAACGGGACTGATGGATGATTTTTTTAAGTATCGTCTGATACCTATGATCCAGACGGCGCGGGGTTGCCCTTTCACTTGCGCTTATTGCTGTGAAGGCGAGAATTATTACGCCTTTGTGGCAAAGAGGTCGCTTGAAGATAAAAAAGCCGAAATTGATTATATAGTGAATAATATCAAACACACGAAAAATTTAAGGATTACTGATTCCAATTTTGCCATGTATCCGGAAGATGTTGAGTTTTGCAGATATTTAAGCAAGGTTCAGAAGAAAACTGGCTATCCTGAGTATCTGGGATGCAGTACGGGGAAAAATCGGCACGAAAGAGTTCTTGAATGCAATAAATTATTAAGGGGAGCGATTAGGTTGACCGCTTCTGTTCAGTCCTTAGTGCCTGAAGTTTTAAAAAATGTCAGGCGCCAGAATATTTCGCTTGAAGACATAATGAAGTTGTCTGACCAAGTGAGCGATTCCGTGACAAACTCTTATTCGGAAATTATCCTGGCTTTGCCTGGCGATTCTTTGGCTGGCGAGGAAAAGAGCATTTCGGGCTTGATGGACGCGGGTATAAGTAATATTACACAGCATCAATTCGCGTTAATTAACGGCGCCCATTTGAATCTGCCTGAAAATCGCAAAAAATTTGGAATGAAAAGCATGTTCAGGCCGGTTCAGAGAAGTATTGGCATTTATTCTTTTGATGGCGAGAAATTTAACGTCGTAGAGGTGGAAGAAATTTGCGTCGCGAATAAAACAATGTCCTTCAAAGATTATTTGGAAGCAAGGCGATTGTATTTGAGCGTGGGAATGTTTTATAACGATCGCGTATTCGGTGAAATACACGCTTTGCTGCGGCTTTTGAAATTGTCCACTTGGGAGTGGGTTAGTTTGGTGCATAAAAACATAAATAAATATGATTCTGAAATAAAAAAACTTTATAGTGATTTTATCAAGGACACGAAAAATGAGCTTTGGAAAAACGAAAAAGAGATGTTTCAAGATGTCGGCGCCAATATTGATAAATACACATCTGGAGAGATAGGTGGAAATCTGATTTATAAATACCGCGCGCTCGGTTTTGTGAAATATTTTTCCAATGTTCATAAAATCGCGTTTAATAGTTTGCGGGAATATTTGAAGAAGAAAAATATTAAATGCAATGAAATTGTGGAAGATTTGGAAAAATTTTCATTGCTTCAAAAAAATGATATTTTCAATTCAAAAATAAAAACCAAAGAAGCATTCGGATACGATATATTAAGAATGATTGAAGATCCGTCTTTGGCGCGAAATAACGGTTCGCTGGAAGACATACATTATCCGATCAGGGTTTCCATCGGCCATACGAAAGAACAGAAAGAAAGCTTGCAGAGACAATTGGATTTTTACGGGTCAGATTTGGGCGGGTTGACCATGCTCATTTCAAGATTCCCGATAAAACGATTTTATAGAAAAGTAGAAGTTATAAAATGATAAATAAAAAATATATAATATTAAATTTTATCCATGGTAACAGCCCTTATCTAAGGACAACTGAACTTGCTTTAGCCATTAATGATCTTTTGGAAAAAAGGGGGGAAGAGAGAATGGGTATTATCGTTCCCTGGGTTTACAAAATTAGGCAGATTCAGATAATGAAGCATAACTTCGGCAGATTTATTGATAAATATCCTGACGAGATATTGCTGGATAAAAATCTTGGCGCTCGTCTCCGTTCAACTTTCTATGACGGGAATAATTATGGCGAATGGCTGAATTATTTTTTGAATAATTACAAAGAAGCAGAAGAGAAAATCCAGAATTATATTTCGGGCGATCTAACAGTGGAAACTTTTTCGGGCAAAGAGGTTAAGATAAAAAAAGAGGATATTGCAATGGAAATAAATCGCTGTCCCCAGATAAATTTTGGCATATCGCCTTCTTATTATGCCAGTTTTGGGTATATGTCTGAAATTTTGGAGCGCGCGCAAGCGGAAAAGGGCATTGATGCTGACAAGGAATTATTCAAAAAAGCTGTTCCAATCCATAAAAAAATAGAGGAAAAACAAGATTTGCATTTTATCGCAGAGCCAGCAACTTTTTTTTATTTAGACAACAGGGATAAAAAATATAAGACAGAAATTTCCACTCCGCCCAATTCAAGCCAATCATTATCTCTGGATTTTTTCAGCCGTTTGTTCTTGAGAAAAGGCATTTATATTACAGTGACAGGCGTATATGGATTGAATCATCTTTTTGAAGAAATTAAGGATATAGGCTTGAAGGTATATAGCCATAAAAAAGGATTATTGCCTTTTGCCAAAAAAGCGCCGCCGTCAATCATTTCTCACAAGAATATTATTCTTCATTTTGCCAGAGTTGGCTGGGGATCTGGTTGGCTTTCTTTTTTTTCAGAGACACCGTTGATTGCGTTGCCGTTTGATCCCAAGGATGAACCGGAAGTCTATTTTAATAATATATGCCTTGAGAGAACGGGATTGGGCAAGGTTTATAATGGCCAATCCGTAAACGAATTATTGGAATGGAGTAAGGATTATAAAGATAATGTAAGATTAATAAAAAAGAAATTGATGGATAAATATGGTACATTAAATGGCGTAGAATATACGGCAGAAAAAATAATAGATCATTATTTAAAATTATGACAAAGATAATTGCAGAATTGTGTCAAAATCATAATGGTGACAGAAATATTCTTGCCAAGATGATTAAGGCCGCGTCTGACGCGGGCGCGGATTATGTCAAAGGACAGATTATTTTTTCCGAGGATTTAACTTATCGTCCACGTTTTGAAGAGGGAGTTGTTGAAGAGCACGGCATCAGAAAATCCATCAAAAGGCCTTTTGCTCCGGAATTGGAAAGAATGAG
>JBBTUP010000033.1:8005-11794 GCA_038063695.1 Patescibacteria group bacterium | reverse complement strand
TAGTAAACCTTAAAAATTGAATAAAATTAAAGGATTTTTAGAAAAGGAGGTGAAAAAGATGAAAACTGTAATTGACACAAAAAAGGATAATTCAGTCGCTTCTGTTTCAAGAGATGAAGTTTTTGTAAAAAGCGCTATCCTATCTGATATTCAAAAAGAAGTTGCGGAAATGAGGCTCTGCACTTGTGATGATTACGAAGTTTGCGCTTATGAAAACAGTTAATAAGCAGAGGCGGAAAATAGGAATGGAAATTTTTTAAATTTCCATTCCTAAATCTTTTTAAAATTTAAATTAAAGGAGGTGTAAAAATGATCTCAAAAATATTAATTCTTCCCGTTGGATTAACTTGTAATTTAAGATGTAAATATTGTACTAATAATTCTCAAAGAAATTTCTTTAATCCTGCATTAAAAGTGATGGAAGAAAAAATCCTTTATAGAATATTTTCAGAAACTAAACCGTTAATTGATAGGAACAAAAAACTGACAATAATTTGGAATGGCGGTGAATCCACTTTGGCAGGATTAGACTTTTATAGAATGGCTGTAGAATTAGAAAAAGAAATATTTAAGAATCAAGAGATAGAAAATGGGATTCAAACTAATGGCACTTTGATTGATGATGAATGGTGTGAATTTTTTAAAAAAGAAAATTTCGCGCCCTCAATCTCTCTCGATGGCCCATCATGGATGCATAATAGATTAAGAGTAGATAGTCAAAATAATGGTACCTACGATAGAGTATTTAAAAGTTATCAATTAATGAAGTCTTACGATCTACGAGTTGGGATACTCGGTGTAATTACACCTTACAATGTTGACTATCCGGAAGAAATAATGAATTGGTTAAAAGAAAACAATATCAATAATTGGGATTTCTTACTTTCTTTTGAACCGCCTGAATCTGATGCTGGTCTTACTATAAATAATCTTAAAGCAACAGATTTTATGATCAGATTATTTGATGCATGGTTTAACGAAGATAATCCAAAGATTAGAATTCGTACTTTTAGAGACGTTATCAGATCTGAATTGGGGAATAAACCTACTCTATGTTCTTGGCAACGCGGCTGTTTAAAGTTTATCTCTTTTGATAATCTAGGTAATGCTTTTTTGTGTACAAAATTCCATATATATCCAGAAACTGGCTATGGTAACATATTAGAACAATCACTGGAAAATATTCTTAGTAGTCAGAAAGTTGAGATAATAAACCAGACAGTATACGATGGTCAACATGAATGTAGAAAATGCCAATGGGTTAATTCATGTGGTGGAGGATGTTCATTTATTAGATATGCTCTTCACAAAAAATTTAATGCGCCGTTTATGTATTGCGGGGCACGGAAGACTCTTTTTCAACATATTAGAAAAAGAATATTTTAAAAGGAGACAGATTAATTATCGGGTCTCCTTTTTTAATTTATTTATGATATAATAACAATTAATGAAATTTTTTATTCAAGTTACAAAAACCGCTAACAAGTTTCATTTTATAAGTAATCTTACGGACTGGCATTTTTCATGTCGGGAGAGTGATAATAAAAGGTGGCTTGAAGAAACTGGTAAATTAACACAGAAAGAAAAAAATGCTTTAAAACTTTTTACTAAAATACTGAAAAAATATGATTTTGGGGAAAATTTTATCGGTAAACCATTTACAAGAAATAATGATAAAGAAATTTGGAAGAATATTAAAAAATTTATAAACAAGAAAGAATTTGAACGGATTCAGGAAATTTTTTATGTTTTTGATAAAAGATTTGAAAAGATATGGAAAAAAGAGAGAGACAGACTTAAATTTTGGAAAATCAAACTTCAAAAATATCTAAGTAAATATAAGGGAAATAAAGAAATATTTGGAAAAAGTAAAATATTTTTTAGGGCAAAAAATCTTCCAAGCACTATGGAAATTTATCTTTTGATTGGTAGTGGCGGTGGAGGGGCTAACATAGGTAAAGGAGCGATTACTTTAGATTTTTCAAATCGTCCAATTTCTCATCTAAAATATGCTTTGGGCGTTATAACCCACGAGACACTTCATCTAATAGCTAATTCTTCGCAATATTATCTAAAAAACTTAAAGAAAACTGCTGAGAGTTTGTCTGTTCCTCGTAAAAACTCGCTTATATCAGGAAAAAGAAGAAAGCGTAGTATTGTAAATGAAGCAATTATTGGTGCTATATGTCCTGAGGGTTATGTGTTTACAAAATATTTTTTGAATTTATCTGATAAAAAAGCAAATAAATATTTTGAAAAGAGAATTCATAATGCTAAAAACAAATTTTCAGAATGGAGAACATTTTCGGCAAAAAAACTTTATTTTATAACTAAAGATTATTTTGAAAACAAGAAACCGATTGATAAAGAATTTTTTAATACTACAATTCAAATATTTAAGAAATTCAATTAGATAATGTTATAATTTAAATCAATGAGAACTATAAAAGAAATACAATTAAATATAAATGGTATGAATAAAATCATTCTTTCGGCATTTCTATTTCTATAGGATATCTATACTGCCTAAGAAATTCATAGTTTTTAGATAATTGATTACCATATTCATTCCAAATTTTTCTTTTTTTTGAAAATTCATCAAATACAGGTTCTAATATAATCATAATTTCTTTTAAGAAAATGCTAAAGTCCTTGCCTTTTTTTATTTTTATTGTATGATAATAATCCTCTATAAATTTAGTTAAACTAACAATATCTTTACTTATCTTTATCTGTAAATCATGAATCTCTTGATTACCTCTATAATTTTTTAATCCTAAAATATCAGATAGTGGTTTTTGATTAAGTAAAACTGCGGTTAGAGCTTCTTTAAAATAATTTTTTGTATCCTCTGGTATTTTTATTGCAATTTTTTCTAAAATATCAAAGAAAATAAAATGTGATATTTCATGAATTGAAATAAAAAGAGGATTTTTATCATTCTTAGCACGTATCTGACCAAGGATAGAAAAATTAAAAGAGTTCCCTTTAAAAGGAGAGAAAGGAAGAATTGTAGGGATAGCGTAATAAATCATTGATTTAGGCCATTTGTAGTCCATAAGACTAGATAATGCCTCAAGGGCAATTTTGCTTTTCTTTTTAATAAGATGCTCACTTTCTTTAATAATTTGATTTATTTTTTCTTTATTTTTAGCATAAAAATCACAAATGAATTTATGCACAATTTTTTTTTCTTTTTCATTATTTGATAATAAGCCTAATTTTAATTTTAAATCAGGAAATGCTTGAAAAATTTTATTTCTATTTTGAGGGTATCGCGGATTATTTAAAAAATTCAAAAAGACTTCTAATTCTTTACTGGTAAGATTTTTCTTGATTATTTTAATTTTTGGTATGTTTTTCATTGATTCTCGTTAAGTTTTTTAATAAACTCTCTGGCTACATTTTCAATATAATTATCAGGGAAATTAAACTGATTTGCTAAATTATCTCCAATAATTTCTTTTGTGTTTTTCATATCATAAACATTATATTCTGTCATATAATATCTGTAATAATAAAATCCTTTTGCCAGACCGCGTATTGGTCTTAATAAAAAACTTAAATAATACAAAGCAGAAAAACATAATCTTATAAACCAGCCGGACATTTTTACAAGGGGAATTTTAATATTAAAAGCGTCAAAAGTTTGTTTTGATATGTCTTTCATTGGAAATGGCTTTGGATTGGTGATATGAAAAGTTTTACAAAACGATTTTGGATTGTAGGAAATATCCAGCATCCACTTTATAGCGATATCAACCGGCATTAAATTTAAAAGACATTTTT
>JBBTUP010000033.1:0-7905 GCA_038063695.1 Patescibacteria group bacterium | reverse complement strand
AAATGTTTTGGTTTTATTAATTCATCTTCAAATATAATTCCGGGTCTTTGACCATGAACATAGGCAGTGCTTATGTAAAAAATAGGCGCCTCTATTTTCCTTGCTAAATTAAGGATATTTTTCAAACCATCAATATTTGTATTAAAAATTTTTTCCTTGTCTTTTTCCTTAAAACTTAAATTAGCGGCGAGATGCCAGATGGCGTCAATTTTTCCAGAAAATCTATCAGTATAACCATTAGAAATCCCTAAATTTTCTTTATGCAAATTAATTTCTACAATTTCTAGATTATTTAAAGAAATATTGGGTTCTATAGATTGTAATTTTTCTTTTATTCTTTGCTCAAAAGATTTATCATCTTTTGCCCTGCCAAGAAAAATAACCTTATCCCTTTTTTTAATAAGTTCTATTGAAAACAAAGACCCTAAAAATCCAGTTCCACCGGTGAGTAAATATGTTTTCATTGTTTTAATTATACCACAAAAATCATAAAATTTGAAACTAACATCTAGTCATTTAATACTTATTAAAATATATGCGGAAGTTTCTGTTTGTGACCCCTACGGGATTTGAACCCGTGTTTGCGCCGTGAGAGGGCGCCGTCCTGGACCGGGCTAGACGAAAGGGCCCTTCGACAAGCTCAGGGCAAGCCATCTACCTATTCTGCCATTCTTTCTCTTGCCTGACAAGAAGATTTTCTTTATTTTCCGGATGAGCCATTATTTCTTTCACAACACACTCCATGCGCATTGCCTGAGAACCTTTTACAAGTATCAGATCCCCTTCTTTTATTATTTTTTTTAATCATAAAATTACCTATCAGGCGGTATCTCATAATAGTTTATCAAAAATTTTGTTATATCGGAAAAAGGAGGAGTCAAAGAAACAGAAGCAAAACGAACTCCCTGCGGATTAATCAAAAAAAGAAATGTCAAAAATTTTGGATTATAAGATGGGGCATAGCCGAAAAAAGTATGGAGATTCTGGTCCCCCTCAAGATATTTTCCATCTTTCGTCATTTGGGCAGTACCCGTCTTTGCGGAAACACTATAATGATCAATCTTAAACTGTCCTCCCAAAATAGAATCGTAGACCTTAGAGAGCATTCCTGAAAGAATTTCTGTGGTTTCTTTTTTGAGCACTTGCTTAATAATTTTTGGTTCTGTTTTCACAATGTCGCCATTTTCATATTTTATTTCATCAACTACATGAGGCCTGACAATAAAACCGCCGTTTGCAAGAGAAGAAAGCGCTATTATCATTGCTATCGGGGTTACTGCTATATTTTGGCCGAAAGAAGCTGTGGCAAATTCAACATCCCGTTTACTTTCCAGAGTTGATATTCTGCCTGCGATTTCACCAGGGAGATCTATCTCTGTTTTTGACCCAAAGCCGTAATTCTTAATGTATTCGCGGAATTTCTCATGACCTAGTTGTTGTTCTGCAAAAACTGCTCCGGTATTTAAAGATTGATTCAACACTTCCTGCATATCAACTTTTCCTCTTCCTTTTTTATCAAAATTATTAAGCCGGCGGGAATCAATATCAACATAACCCTTGTCAAAATATGTTGTCTGGGGAGTAATTTTATTTTGATCAATGGCTGCCGCAATCGTCAATGGCTTCATAATTGAACCCATCTCAAAAATATTTTCCACCATGGGATTTACAAATAATGATTGGTCTTTAACCTTGCTATAATTATTAGGATCAAAATCTGGCTTTATTGCCATGGCAATAATTCTGCCTGTTTTAGGGTCAATAATAAGACCGCCGGCTTGTTCTGCCTTAAGGTTGTCAAAATTCTTCTGTATGGTATTTTCCAAAAAAGATTGGACAACAGGATCTATAGAGAGAACAACGCTCCCGCTTTCATTCCCGCCACCCTTTAATTCTTTTTTTATCTTGCTTAAAATCTCAGCAAAAAAATTAACATTATTATTTCCATTTTCCCCTTTCAGCACTTCATCATATTTATATTCTATACCGTAACGACCCAAGAGATCATTGTCTTTAAAACCAACAAATCCTATAACATTAGCAGCAAGATTTTTGGCGGGATAATAACGCCAAGATTCCGGATATAAACGCAATCCGTCTATATTGAGTTTTTCTATCTCTTTTTTTTCGTCTTCGTTTAATCTGTGGGCAATCTCTTCATAAGGGTCATTCTTTTTGTTTATTTTCTTGAAAAAATTTTCCCTATCCACATCTATTATTTTGGATATTTTATTATATACATCTTCAGGATTCGTTATTTGTTTAGGAATCAAAGCAACTAAAAAACCATTTTTTATGGTAGCGCCTGAAATAAGTTGCCCGTCCTTTTTCTTAAAATATATGTCTCCCCTGTTAAACATCTGGGGAGATTTTCCTATATATTGAGCATTTGCCTTATCAGAATAATAATCATGTTTTATAATCTGCAAATAAAATAATCGCCCCAAGAGAGCAAGGCCGAATAAGAAAATTAAAATTCCAACTAATTTTATGCGAGTTCTTGAACCATCGCGCATAAATATTAACGTTTAGCAACTGAACCTGATTTGAAAACAAAATCTGTATTTTTCTGGTCTACAAAACCAAGGGAATATGCGTAATCTTTATTAAATTTATTAAGTATTGAGAAATATGACTCTTCCAACGCTTGATTATCTGAATTAAGGCCTTGTATTATCATTATATTCTCCTTGCGTTCAACGGTTTTTATAACAGTGACACTCATAAAATACATGTAAAGAGATATCATTAAAATGGCAGAAAAAATAAGCAGACCGAATAATTTTCTTCTGGCTTCTTCTTTTTCAACTTTTTCAATTATTCTCGTCATAATATTTTTTCTATTGCTCTTAATTTTGCGCTTCTTGATCTGGAATTTGATTCTACTTCTTCCTTAGAGGCGATAATTGGCTTTTTTGTTAAAATTTTCCCTTCGCCCCTTAAAGAAATATCCTTATAAAAAAATTTTATAATCCTGTCTTCCAAGGAATGAAAAGATATAACAACTAATCTCGATCCCGGCTCCAGTAGCTTCCATGCTTTCTTTATCCCATTTTCCAATGCCCCCATCTCATCATTGACTGCAATTCTTAATGCCTGGAATGTTTTGGTTGCGCAGTGTATTCTTCCATGAAGATAAAACGGGGGCACGCTCATTTCTATCACACTTATCAAGTCAAACGTAGTTTCTATTGGCTTCTTCTTTCTCTCTTCAACGATATTTTTTGCTATTCTCCTGCTATACCTTTCTTCACCAAATTTATAGATAATGCTACTTATCTCTTCTTCCCCCCATTCGTTTACAATATCTTTTGCTGTAAGATCACTCGGCTCCAGATAAGATTTATAAGTCATTAAAAGCGGCTCGTTTCTTCGGAAAGAAAGTCCCCTGCCAGATTCTTCAATCTGCAATGAGCTCATACCAAGATCAAATATGGCGCCATTTATCTTTTTTATATTGTAATGTTCTAATAATTTATCCAAGTCCCTGAAATTTCCATTTATCAAAATTACATTATTTTTGAGATTTAAGATTTGAGATTTGAGATTTTCAAGTATCTCTGCGTCTTGCTCTATCCCTATCAATCTGCCTTCTTTCCCTATTTTTTCCAAAATCGCCTCCGCATGTCCGCCTCCGTCAATTGTCGCATCTAAAATTGTATCGGCTGATTCTGGATTTAAATATTCTATCGATTCTTTAAGTAAAACTGACTTATGTGCCATATTTTTAATAAGCGCCTAACTCTCCTAATTTTTCTGCCAAGACATCTGTCTGTTTTTCAATGCGCTGTTTATAATTCTCCCAATTCTCTTCGTTCCATATTTCCAAACGCTTATACACTCCGGCAATTACAACTTTATCTTTTAATCCTGCGTAATCTTTTAAATAATCCGGGATAAGCACTCTTCCTAAACTGTCTATATCAACATCCATCGCGCCAGCCAGCATCATTCTTACAAAATTTCTCGTGTCAGACTGACCAGTTGGCAAATTGCTTAATTTTTCCGCTACCTTTTTCCACTCCTCCATTGGATAAACAAAAAGACATTGATCCAAACCTCTTGTTATAACTGCCTTTTTCCCTATCTCTTTTCTGAATTTTGCCGGTATTGATACTCTTTTTTTGGGATCAAGGCTGTGTTTATATTCTCCTATTAGCATATAAAATAAAGGTTTTTAAAAAGTTATCCACATTATCCACATGGTTATCCACTTCTTACCACTTATTAACATCGTACACCACTTCACTTTTGTTTCCAACAAAATACCTGTGGATAAGTTCCACAGGTCTAATTAATAAAATAATATATTAGAATTTTACTTGGGCCTTAGAGTTGGAAAAATTATGACCTCCCTTATGTTTTGTGTGTCTGTTAAAAGCATCACTAATCTGTCTATGCCAATTCCCACTCCTCCTGCTGGCGGCATGCCATATTCCATTGCCTCAACAAAATCCCTGTCAGACGGCTGGGCCTCTTTGTCTCCTGCCTCTCTTTCTTTATCTTGCTGTTCAAATCTTTCTTGCTGGTTAATAGGATCATTTAACTCTGAAAATGCCTTGACGAGCTCCAACCCCCCTATATAGAGCTGAAATGCATCTACAAGTTTTTCATTATTCTCTATTTTTTTTGCCAGAGGAAGAGAGAAGACAGGATAATCAGTTACGAAGATTGGTTGTATAAGTTTCGGACGGACGATTTTTTTAAATATATTATCAATTATTTTCTCCTTGCTTTCATAGTCCTCAACTTTTATGCCGAACTGCTTGGCCTTAATTGCAATATCATCTCTGCTTATTTTATCTATATCTATTATCAAGGCATGCCTTTTTATTAAATCAAAATATGATGCTGAGGAAAATTTTTTGAATATATCTATATTTTCTCCGTTAAATTTTATTGAATTTTTCTTTAAAATATTCTTAATTATGCTTTTTATAAATTTTCCCACAAAAATCATCTGTTTCTTTGCGTCAGAATATGCCTCATAAAACTCCAGCATGGTGAATTCCGGATTATGCATTACATCTATGCCTTCATTCCTGAAATTTCTGCCTATTTCATAAACTTTTTCAAATCCTCCCATCAGCATCTTTTTCAAATAAATCTCCGGGGCGATTCTTAAATACAAATCAATATCAAGGGCATTATGATGAGTTATAAAGGGCATTGCATTTGCCCCGCCTGCCAAATGCTGGAGTATTGGCGTCTCTGTTTCTATATATCCATTTTTATCTAAATAATTCCTTATCTCTGTAATAATTTTTGAACGGACAAAAAATCTTTTCCTGACTTCTTCATTCATTAAGATATCAAGGTGCCTATTTCTGAATCTTTCCTCAATATCTTGAAGCCCATTCCATTTCTCCGGCAATGGCCTCAGGCTCTTGGCAATCATTCTCCACTCCTTTAATTTTATGCTTTTTTCGTTTTTCTTGGTTGTAAAAAATAATCCCTTAACTTCCACAAAATCGCCAATATCAGCAGTATCTTGGAATAAATTAAATTTTTCATTTCCTATCTCGTCTTTTTTTAAATAGGCCTGCATTTTTCCAGATCCGTCATATATATCAAAAAATATGGAACCGCCGTGCGCTCGTACAGCCATTATTCTACCGGTTATATATGATGCTTTTTTCTTTTTTGAGAGTTTTGAAAAACTGCCAAGCGCTTCTGAAATTAAAAAATCTCGATTAACAGAAACCGGAAACGGATTAATCCCCTTCTCTTTTAGAATATTCAATTTTTTTATCCGCTCATTCCTGATTTCTTCTAGAGAACTCATAATAATATTTTACTTGAAATAATTCGGTGTGTAAATACTCATCCATTCCAATACTTGGCGCGCCACATATGTTGCTGTGCCGGAATTTTCTTCCGGACCTTTTTCCATCAGAAAAACAAAAGCGTATTTGGGATTCTCATAAGGAAAAAAACCTATAATCCATGAATTGATATATTTTTTTGAGATGCCTATCTCGGCCGTTCCTGTCTTTGCCGCTATGTTCAGATTGGGGATATAAAGAGATGACGCAGTGCCCTCTGTAACAGCCATTCTCATGCCTTCTTTAACTATGCGAAAATATTCCTCTGGAATATTCAAGTCGCGAATCTGTTCTGGCTCGCCTTCAATTAAATGGGGCTTTATTATTTTTCCATTATTTGCTACGGCTGAGACAAAAACAGCCATTTGTATCGGCGTCACCTGATATGCTCCTTGACCAATACTCATGTTATAAGTGTCGCCTATTCTCCAGATAGGATTATTTTTCTCATTTTCCTTTTTCCATTCCGGACTAAGAACTAAACCTGGTTTCTCGCCAAATAAATCAATCCCCGTGAGAGAACCTAGGCCAAATCTCTTAGCATAATCCTGTATTTTAGTCACACCTAGTCCCTTAACATCTTCAAATCCTCCGCCAATCTCATAAAAATAAACGTTAGAGGAAACAGCTATTGCTCTTTTCATATCCACCCAACCATGCGCCTTCCAGTCCTTAAAAATATTCACTTTATCAGGGAAAAACGGGTTTGGCAGAGATATACTTCCTGAACTGAAAATATTTTTATAAGGAGAAATAGTCCCTTCATTTAAAGCAGCAAGAGCCATAAACGGCTTTACAATAGATCCCGGCGAGTATAATCCAGAAATAGGACGATTAAGGAAGGGTTTTCCTGGATTATTAATAAATTCCTCAATTTTTTCTCTTGGCCCGCCTCTGGAAAAAATTTTTGAATCGTACTCAGGATAAGTAACCAAAGAAATAACTTCCCCGTTTGCAACATCCATTAATACGCCGGCGCCTCCCTGAAAACTCCTTTCTTTCGCGATTGATTCAATATAATTAAAAATTTTCTCTTGAACCTTGAAGTCAACGGAAAGCACGATATTCTCTCCGGCCACTGGCTTCTTTTGGATGTTTTCCGAACTTATCTCTCCCGCAGAATTAACTTCTACCATTTTCATTCCCATCTCCCCATTCAATTTTTCTTCATAATATTTTTCTACTCCTTCTTTGCCAATCATTATATCTCTCAAGGGAAAGGAACTGCTTTTTAGGTCATTTTTTGACGGATATCCCAGATAGCCAAGCAAGTTGCTAACCCCAGACTTATCAATATAAAATCTTGAAGAAAATGGTTCAATCTCTAATTTCCCATTATCTGAATTATTTAAAACATAATTTAATGTTTCTTCCCAGTCGTATAAAGTTTCCAGAACAATATCTCTTCCTTCTTCATCCTTGCCTATAATACGGAAGGAAGGGCCGTTCCATACAAGTTCATTATTGTTTTTATCGTAAATAATGCCTCTTTTAGGATAGACCGGAATTAATTTTAATCTATTGTTTTCGCTTCTTGCCTCGTATTTCTGTCCCTGCGCAATCTGCAACAAAAATAAACGCCATGATACTAAAATGACAAAAATAAAAAAAACTACTCCAACGCCAATATAAACCCTTTTTGCAATTGGCCTTTCTATCTTCCCCTCAAATTGCTGCGTGTCAAAATTGGATATATTTTTTGAATCCATGAATATCTCATCTGGGTCCAGATCAATATTTATCTTTCCACCTTTTCTTTTTTTCATGTTTTTAATCTAATTTGTTTCTTTATTTTTTCTGTAGCCAAAAATAATATTAGTGATAAAAAGAAAAAGAAGCCGAAACCGCCCTGAATTACAGACCCTGAGACAGAATACAAAACATCGAGAAAAAATCCGGCTATGATAATCTCCCAAAAATTGCGGAAAATAAAGACAAACACAACAGCAAATATCACTGCCGCATACCACGGCGCAAAAAACACGCAGAAGAATAATACAATATCAGCAAAAATCCTCTTTATCATCCCTTAAATTATGCCAGATTATCATTTCTCGCGCACTCTTGACAAAAAAAATGG
>JBBTUP010000032.1:0-6219 GCA_038063695.1 Patescibacteria group bacterium | reverse complement strand
ATTGATCCGGGATTTGAGAAATTAGGGTGCGCTGTTTTAAAAAAGGAAAAAACAGGCGATAAATTAATATATTCCACCTGTTTAATATCTAAAAAAAAAGACCCTCATGAACAACGGCTTTTATATTTAGGAAAAGAGATAAGAAAAATAATAAAAAAATATAAACCAGATATTTTGTCCGTAGAAAAGCTTTTTTTTACAAAAAACCAGAAAACAGCCATGCGGGTCTCAGAAGCGCGCGGAATGATACTTTTTATAGGGGCCTTAGAAAATCTAGCCATTATAGAATTTACTCCCTTAGAGATTAAAATGGCTATCACAGGATACGGCAAGGCAGAAAAAAGGCAGGTGCAAGAAATGGTAAGAGCCATATTAAAATTAACTAAATTGCCAAAATCAGACGATGAAATAGACGCAATAGCAACGGCATTAACCTGCTCAGCCCACAATCCACATCTTATCCACAAAACTTAATACGCCCCTAGACAAAGTATTTTTTTCTTGATAAAAGATAGGAATGCCTTATGTTCAGGCAAAAATAAGGTCGTGATTATAATTTTAAAATATTAAATATGCCAGATTTTATTGATCCTATTTTTAATGAAGACGACGAGGATGTTGGTACGGCAGGAGACTTAGACGAAGAAACTGATGATATATCTAAGGGAGATTCAAGCGACGACGATAGTGGCGATTATGGAGGTAAAGATCTCGAATAAAAAATAACCCCGATGTAATGTCGGGGTTATTTTTAAATAATAATCTTTACAAACTTCTTCTTTCCAATCTTAATAATAACTTCTTTTTCTATCACATAATGAGCATTCTTAATATTTTTTCCATCAACATCTATAGCCCCTTCTTTCATAAGCCGCCTAAATTCTGATTTTGAAGAAATAATTTTATTTTCAATAAATATATCTAATAATTCTTTTCCTTTCTTGGTTTTTATTTCAGAAATATTATCTGGAATTTCTTTTTTTTGGAAAATTTTTATGAAATTCTCCTGCGCTTTATCGGTTTCTTTTTCTCCGTGATAATTTTTTACAATCTCATAAGCCAATCTCATTTTTGCGTCTCGTGGATTTAAAGAAAGTAATTTCATTTTTTCTTTAATTGCTTTTAATTCTTCTTTTGAAACGTCAGTTAATAGTGTAAAATACTTCATCATTATACTGTCTGGTATAGACATAATTTTATTAAACATATCATTTAGATTCTCGTTAATTCCGATTATATTACTAAAAGTTTTACTCATTTTACGGATTCCATCCGTCCCCTCTAGTAACGGAACAGTAATAATATCCTGCTCTAGTTTTCCATATCTACGCTGTACTTTTCTACCTGTTAAAAGATTGAATTTTTGATCAGTCCCGCCAATTTCTACATCAGCCTCAAGTTCTACTGAATCATATCCTTGAAGTAAAGGGTAAATAATTTCCAGCATGCTTATATCTATATCTTCCTTTATTCTTCTTTTAAAATCATCTCTTTCCATAATTCTCGCCACTGTGAATTTAGAAGTAATCTCAAAAATGAATTCAGCGCCAAGTTTATCATACCATTCACTATTATGTCTTACTTCTAATTTTTTCATATCTAGAATCTTACCTGCTTGTTTTTGGTAGGTTTTCATGTTTTCTTTTATCTTTTCTTTTGATAGAGGTTTTCTTGCCTCAGACCGACCAGAAGGATCGCCTATAGCAGCAGTAAAATCTCCTATTAAAAAAATAACTTGATGATCCGAATCTTGAAATTGCTTCAATTTACGTAAAGCGACAGTGTGCCCCAAATGGAGATCGGATGCTGTTGGATCAACGCCAAACTTCACTCTCAATTTCTCGCCGGCCATTAGCCGTTTCTCTAGATGCTTTTTTTCAATTACCTCCGCGACTCCCTTAGTCAATAATTGTTCTATTTTATCTTCTTTATTAAACATTATTTTAATACTATCATTTTTCTTTCTATAAATATATCTGTGCAATCTCCGAGATTGCACATCTAATGAAGAAACCCCGTGATTCCTCACGGGGTTTTAGTTTCTTATTTTTCAATTTCAACCAGGATAATTTTTAAACACACTTTTTCTTTTTTGGCTTTTATAAATTCTTTTGTCGCTGACCAGAACTCCTGCTTTCTCATCATATTGAAAATCCACACAATAGAAACCATCCCCAATACCGCAATATAAATATACATTGCTATTGTTGATGTCAAAATTGATATCATTGTCATTAGAATGGTCTTACCTTTTAATATTATCAGGACAAGCAGAGAAATAGGCGCAAGAATTTTCCATGGGGCTATGAATTTTTTCTCGTTATCTTTGCCATATCTTTGGTAAGAATGAAAAGCACCATCTAGTTTATCATGAATATCAGGAACAAAACCAAAGATAGATGTACTTATTGTCATAATTATATATATCAACATTACCACAAGTACAAAAACAGAAGATCCTAGAACTGCAAAAAATCCCCACCAAATACCACGGTATAACTCGCAAATATTTTCTGGCACGTCAAGATAATTATTATTATCTAACCAATCATTAAAGTTCAATCGGTACAAATATTTTATCACAAAACCATTTTTCTTGATTCTCAATTCATCTTCAGGAGTTCTTCTCTGTTTTCTATCAACTGCCAATTCCATTAGAATCGGCACTATCAGAAAAGAGTATATTCCTAAGCCAAACAAAAGCCATAAAACTAAAGAAGTCCAGTTCATTGTATTTTCCTCCTTTTATTGTTAAAGATTTGTCTATTTAGATTCTTAACATTAAAATAATTATTTGTCAATTTAAAAATTTGTGTTAGAATTTATGAAATGAAGAAAGGCAGACGCGCTAAAAAATCCTCTAAATTAAAAAGGCTCGTGTTGGGATCTCTGGTTTTGTTTTTTATTATTGGAATCATAGGAATGACCCTGATTATTTATTGGATTACTAAACTGCAAATACCAGACCTCTCTGCTTTTGAGAATAGAAAAATAGCCCAGTCAACAAAAATTTACGACCGCACAGGCAATATTCTCCTTTGGGACATCCATAGCGACATAAAAAGAACAGTTGTGCCTTTTGGCAGAATCTCGCGCAATATAAAAAACGCCACTGTTGCCATAGAGGATTCAGAATTTTACCAGCATAAAGGAATTGATATACCAGCAATCTTCAGGTCAATTTTCAATAACATAATAACCGGCTCAAAAAAACAGGGCGGTTCAACAATAACCCAACAACTTACCAGAAATACTCTTCTAACAAAAGAAAAAACATTCACCAGAAAAATAAAAGAGATTGTTCTGGCGTTAAAAATAGAAAAAAATCTTTCAAAGGAAAAAATCCTTGAGCTCTATCTTAATGAGATTTCTTACGGCGGAAGCAATTATGGCATAGAGGCCGCCAGTCAATCATATTTTGGAAAAAAATCCGAGGACCTTACATTGACTGAAGCGTCTTATCTGGCTGCTCTTCCGCAGGCACCCACATATTACTCGCCCTTCGGCAATAATAAAGAAAAACTTGAGGAAAGAAAAAATCTAGTTTTAAAAAGAATGCGGGAACTTAATTTTATAACTGATGAAGAAAAAAAACAGGCAGAAAATGAAAAAGTAGTTTTTCTAAATAAAGACGATTTGTCTATAAAAACTCCTCATTTTTCTATATTTATAAGATCATACCTTGAAGAAAAATACGGCAAGGATTTAGTTGAGGAAGGAGGATTAAAAGTAATTGCCACTCTTGATTACGAACTACAGAAAAAAGCAGAGGAAATAGTAAGAAAATTTGCAGAATCAAATAAAAAGAATTTTAATGCCAGCAATGCTGCCATGCTAGCGCTTGACCCAAAAACCGGCCAGATTCTTGTTATGGTCGGATCAAAAGATTATTTTAATAAAGAAATCCAAGGAAATTACAATGTTACACTGGCAAAAAGACAGCCCGGTTCTTCTATAAAACCCTTTGTCTATGCAACGGCCTTTAAAAAAGGATATACGCCCGACACTATATTATTTGATTTGCCAACAGAATTTAATCCCTCTTGTAATATAGATGGTACGCCAAAAGAGGGTGTAAAACCGGAAAAATGCTATCATCCTCTGGATTACGACAAAATCTTTCGGGGCCCTATAACACTGCGGAATGCCTTGGCGCAATCAGTCAATATTCCCTCTGTAAAAACTCTTTATCTTGCAGGACTAAAAGATTCAATAAAAACAATGGGTGATGTTGGAATTAAATTTTCAAGCGATCCCATGAATTTTGGCTTAAGCCTTGGTTTGGGAGCGGGCGAGGTTACTTTTATTGATCTTGCCAATGCATATGCTGTTTTTGCTAATAATGGAATAAAGAACCCCTATACTGGAATACTTAAAATTGAAGATTCAAACGGGAATACTTTGGAAGAATATGGACCACAATCACAACAAGTACTGGACAAAAATATAACTCTTCTTATATCTGATGTTTTGTCTGATAATAACGCTCGCACTCCAGCATTCGGAGAAAGGTCTTCATTATATTTTTCTGACAGGCAAGTTGCGGCAAAAACAGGCACCACAAACGATTATCACGACGCCTGGACATTTGGATATACGCCGAGTTTTGTTTTAGGAGCATGGGCCGGCAACAATGATAATACCCCCATGGAGAAAAAGGTGGCTGGATTCATTGTTTCTCCTATGTGGCGCGCTTTTTTTGAGGAAGCCCTGGCTAAACTACCAAAAGAAGAATTTGAAAAACCCACCCCTCAATATCCAGACGAATCAATAAAACCATTCTTGCGTGGAGACTGGAAAGGAGGGGAAACATATAAAATAGACAGAGCTTCTGGTAAGTTAGCAACAGAATTTACCCCGCCAGAACTAACTGAAGAAAGAATTTTAACACAAATTCATTCAATCTTATATTGGATTAATAAAAATAATCCAAACGGTCCAAGACCGGAAAATCCTCAGGATGATCCTCAATTTATACTTTGGGAAACACCTATCCAAAAATGGCTTGAGAGCCAAAACATTAAAGAAGAAACTGAAAATGATATACCGAAAGAAACCGATGATATACACAAACCAGAATATGCACCTCGGATCATATTAAACTCCCCAAATGGAGAAATATTATATAATCCAAATAATGCCATAAATATCAATTTTTCCCATGAAAGCAAGTTTGGGTTAAGCGAAGCAGATTTCTTTCTGGATAATGTATTTTTAGGATCTTCTCTTAAAGAACCTTTTGATTTTTCGTTTATTCCTGCAAATTCTGTTGAAATAAGCGATAGCGAAGTACCTTTGGAATTAAAAATCGTGGTTTATGATAAAATTAGGAATAAAAATGAGTTTGTTTTGCTAATAAAATTCGGTTTTGGTATCTAAAATATTTCTCCACAACCACCTTGTTTAAGATTGACTTTTAAGGGTATATGTATATAATAAAATAGTGATTTGTAAAGGTTGATTTGTCCTGAAAAGCTTAATTTTAAAGGGTTTTTCAGTTATTACTGGTTAAATCACTTATATAGGCTTATAAGTACTAGACTACAAAATTCTGCCGACCCATCAAGTAAAAACAAGCAGAATAAAATACAGAGATACAAAAAACCTTTTTTGTCAAAGGGGGTTTTGGTGTTTATTATTGTTTTTTCTTTAATTATCTTTCAATCAGGATCTCCTAAGCCTGCTTATGCGGGAATTTTCTCTTTTTTAGAAAAAATATTTAAGACCGACCAAGTTGAGGTTGAAAAAATACAAAATTCTCAAACAGTGGCCTTATTAGAGCCTGTTTTAAATTCAAGTTCCGGATCCGCTGTTGGTAATATTGATATTACTGTTATTAATCAGAACGCCCTTCTACCAGATACCGGGCCCATGGGAACTATATCCGACATAGGAGAAACAATGCCTTTAAACGACCGCGTAAGCATCTATATTGTCAGAAAAGGAGATAATCTTTCTCAAATAGCTAAAATGTTTGATGTGTCTGTTAATACAATAATCTGGGCAAATGATTTAAAAAATGATGGTTCATTGCAAATTGAGCAAGAATTAATAATTTTACCAATATCAGGTATTCAATATACAATACAAAAAGGCGATACATTAAAATCAATTGCCCAAAAGTTTAAGAGTGATGCCGATGAAATTGCCAGCTTCAATGATATGAATGGCCCTGATAGCGATTTAACTATAGGAGAAACAATTATTATTCCTGATGGA
>JBBTUP010000031.1:0-3812 GCA_038063695.1 Patescibacteria group bacterium | reverse complement strand
TTTTTTCTAACGGAGCAGTTGTTATAAATAATCAATTGTATGTCTATTATGGAGGAGCAGATAAAGTTATTGGCGTAGCAACTATGAAAATGTCAAAATTGTTGGAGAAACTGGAGGCCGAATATAAAAACCCGAGTTAAAAATTTTTTCTTAAACTTTCAAATACCTCCTCACTGCTATAAAACTGGACAGTGCGCCCAAAAATACGCCGATACTTAAGAGTATAAAGAATAATGAGATAAAATTTGAAAGATAATAATTAAAAATATTCATTCCGCCAAAAAAACTCTCTGTCTCTGGACCAAGCCAGTATGTAAAGGGATAAAATACTGCCACGGCAACAACACTGGAAATAACGCCGTACATTATACCTTCAACTATAAAAGGCCCAGTTACATTCTTGCTGCTGGCACCCACAAGGCGCATCACGGATATCTCATCTCTTGCCGTATAAATAGCCAGACGTATGGTATTAAAAGAGACTAAAATAGAAATTATAATTAAAACAATACTTAAACTAACACCAAGGTTCTTTGAAGAATTAATGACTTTTGTAAGTTTATCAATAACATTCTTGTTTTGAAAATAATTTATTTTATCAATAACAGAACCTGGATCTTCAATATCTGCCTCTGCCTGAAGAAATTTTGCGATCGCCTCATATTGCGAAGGGTCTTTGGCTTTTATATTTATAACAGCGCCTAAAGGATTATCGCCTAATTCTGTAAGCGACTGGACTATTAAGGCGTTATCTTTATGCCGTTCCTGAAAATTTTTTATGGCATCATCTTTGGATATATATATCGCCTCTTTAACTTCATTCAATTTTGATACGGAATTTTTTAAAGCCATTATATCGTTTTCATTAGCATCAGTTTTAAAATAAATACTTATATCCACTTTATCCTGTATTTGCGCAAGAGTTGACGACAAAAGCGTCTTTGCAAAAATAAGAGAACCTATTACAAATAAGGTGACAACCATAATTAAAACAGTGGCCAAAGAAACCCATCCGTTTCTCCAGAAATTTACAAAACCTGATTTTGTGATTCTTTTTATTTTTACCCAAAACATAAAATTAAAATTTTACAATACATACCTGCCTTCTTTATCATCTCGCACTATCCTCCCTTTTTCAAGGGTAATCACTCTCCTGCCTAAAGAATCTATAATGCCCTTATTGTGAGTAGCCAGTAAGACAGTTGTTCCTAATTCGTTTATCTTTTTAAGTATTTGTACAATTTCCCACGTATTTAAAGGATCTAAATTGCCTGTCGGCTCATCAGCAATAAGCAAATCCGGCTGGTTAACAATAGCCCTGGCAATACTAACCCTCTGTCTCTCGCCTCCGGAAAGCTCGTGGGGAAAACTGGAACTTTTGTCCATTAAATTAACAAGCTCCAAAACTTGAGGAACATCAATCGTAATATCTTCATCTTCTCTGCCAGCAACTTCCATGGCAAAAGCCACATTTTCAAAAACAGTTCTATTGGGCAATAAGCGGAAATCCTGAAAGACCATACCAATTTTTCTTCTTAATAAAGTAAGATGTTTTCTTGACAATGAATGAATATCAGCGGACTCAAAAAAAACCTTGCCTTCTGTAGGTCTTTCTTCAGCAATAAGAAGTTTAAGCAAGGTTGTTTTGCCTGCTCCGGACTGGCCAACTAAAGAAATAAACTCTTTATGCTCAATTGCAAAATTTATATCCTCTAAAATAGGCAGGTTATCCGAATATATTTTTGAAACTTTATCAAAATAAATCATGTTTGCGTAACCCGTAACCTGTAACGCGTAACCCGTAATTTTATTTACTCGTTACACGTTGCTCGTTACGCGTCGCTAAAGATTACGTTCGGCTTCTATAAACTCCTCCAGTCCTCCATTTAATACATTATTAACATCTGATGTTTCGACGCCAGTCCTGTGATCTTTGACCATTTTATAAGGATGAAAGACGTAAGATCTTATCTGATGCCCCCATTCGATCTCTATTGCCTTACTTGTTTTCATGGATTTCTTTTCCTCTCTCTGCTCTAATATTTTTCTCTTATACATTTTTGATTTCAAAATCTCCAAAGCTCTCTCTTTATTCTGCAATTGCGACCTCTCTGAATCAACATGGGCAGAGATATTTGTCGGTATATGCAAAATTCTCACAGCAGTTTCCCTTTTGTTAACATTTTGTCCGCCCGGCCCTGATGATTTACTAAATTCTATTTTAACATCTTTATCAGATATTTCAATTTCTTTTGGCTCAACAAATTTTGGAACAACTTCTACTAACGCAAAAGAAGTGTGGCGCAATTTTTTTGCAGAATAAGGAGATACGCGCACCAAACGATGTACACCTGATTCGTTCTTCAAAATGCCGTATGCATTATCCTCATCTATTTCAAAAGTTATATTCTTATACCCGCCTGATTCTGCCTTGTGTTCGTGGATAATTTTAATTGTCCAACCTTTTTTATCAACAAATTTACTATACATTTCAAAAAGAATCCGCGTCCAATCTTCTGCATCATCACCTCCTGCTCCGGCAAAAAATGTAATTATAGCGCCTCCTTTATTATATTTGTCTTTGTTTTTCTCTTTTTTTTTCAGTTCAGCCAGTTCTTTTATCATTTTCTGCGCTTTTTCCTTATTTTTCCAGAAATCTGGCTTGGACATTTCTTTTTCAATATCCTTAACCTGATTAACACTTTCTCTCATTATTACATTATAAACAAGAAAGAAAAAATTTCAATGGATTTTATTTAATTTTTAAATAAGTTATCATTAAATATTATAAAAAGAATAGATAGACAAAAAATATCAAATATAATCATATCGTTAGCATGGCTGATTTTTGCATATCAACATTTAAATTCATTCATAAAAATGCAAAAAATGAGTTTGTTATTATTTTTTGTGTCTGAGAGTCTTGTATTTTTTCTTTTTATTATCAGAGAAAAACCAAGATCTACCTCTTTAAATCCTTGGCACTGGTTTTGCGCTTTAACAGGTACATTCTTGGCTCTCCTGTACCGACCGTCATTAGATATAATTGAGAGAGAATTGGGTGAAACTTTGCTTATTATTGGAATAATATTTCAGATTGCCAGCCTATTCTCATTAAACAGAAGTTTAGGTATTGTACCGGCAAGAAGAAGTATTAAAACATATGGGATGTACAAGATTATACGCCATCCGATGTATTTTAGTTATATTATTCTTTTTATTGGATATCTAATAGACAATACGACTTTATGGAATTCAATCATATTAGGAATAAATATTTTGTTTCTGGTCTTAAGGATAATAAACGAAGAAAAATATCTGGCAAGCCACATAAAATATCAGGAATATATGAAAAAAGTGCGATGGAGACTTATTCCTTATATTTATTGATAATGATATTAAAATAAAGTAAGATTATTTAATAAGTTTTGTCCTTGCCCACGTAGCTCAGGCAGCAGAGCACATTCTTGGTAAGAATGAGGTCCGCAGTGCAAATCTGCGCGTGGGCTCCAGTTTTGTCCGGGTAGCTCGGTGGGTAGACTTGCCCGCCATGTCTTGAGCCTCCTTAGTTCAATGGCAGAACAGCAGTATCGTAAACTGCATATGTCAGTTCGATTCTGACAGGAGGCTTAGGCGATGGCAGGCGGGACAATGCTTTTCCGCCAGAGACGGATAAACTTCAAGCAAAGGTCCCCGGTTCAAATCTGAGGAGAGGTGGCTCAAAATTTGATTTATTTCCAAATAAAGTATAGAATATTAAACATCGCGGGATAGAGGAGTAGTACCTCGGGAGGCTCATAACCTCCAGACGC
>JBBTUP010000030.1:0-1063 GCA_038063695.1 Patescibacteria group bacterium | reverse complement strand
ATTTACGCAGGAAGATTTAAATAATATGGAATAATTTTTAATGTAAAATTAAAATCTATGCAATATCTTAATAATTTTTTAGCCAGCGTGCATTATTTGAATCATCCTTATCTTTCCGGTTTAAGCGCATTACTCCTTTTATTATTGGGCGTTTTTGTTTTTAGCAGAGATAGAAAAAATGAGTTATATAGAGTTTTCCTTTGGTTGAATTTTACAATTACTATCTGGTTTTTTGGCAACGTCTTGTCTATGGTTAATTTTAATAATATTGACGCCGCGATTTTTTGGTTCAGATTCGGGTACATAGGAGCGATTTTTATTTCCGCAACTTATTATCATTTCTATTTGTCTTTTTTTAGAAAGAAAAAAACGATTCTTTATTTTGTTTATGCTTCCGCGGTGTTGGAAATTATTTATTTATGGTTTTCTGAAGGCATAAGGATGTTTGCTTATGCTTTGCCAAATGTAGGCGTAGTTTGGCAAGGAATTTCAATTTTTTCCTATTTTTTAATTTTTGGCATGGCAAAATATATTATTATTTCAATATCAGTAGCGGTTATGTTTTTAAGGGAATATAAGCAAGAGACAATATTATCCAGCCAGATACAACTTAAATGGCTATCAATTATATTTTTTATACTTTTTCTGGGCGCGACAGAATGGTTAACAGTGTTTAATATACAGTTGCATATTGCGTGGCTGGTTGTACCATTGTTTACCGGTTCAATTGCCTACGCCATTCTTAAACATCAGCTAATGGATATAAAATTAGTCGTCAAAAAAGCATTTTTTTATTCAATGGGCATTGCTTTGGTGAGCGGGGCTATTTTTGGCATTAGTTTCTTAAACAGCTGGATTGCTGAACATACCCCGGGTTTTAAATTCTGGATGATACCTCTAATCGCCGGTCTGGTCGCGTTTATTATAGGCAATCTTTTTTGGAATAAATTAAAAGAGGCGGACAAACTCAAATACGAATTTATCACGGTAGCGGCCCATAAGTTAAGGACGCCGCTGACAGATGTGAAATGGGGTTTGTCAGCTCTTAGGGATAAATCAACAA
>JBBTUP010000029.1:0-2634 GCA_038063695.1 Patescibacteria group bacterium | reverse complement strand
GTCGGTCAGCCCTAGGCTGATATAAGTGTTTGTCTCGGAGCTTTAATTTGAGACAACTCGTTCCCGTAGGTAACGGGAAAGGACGGAATGAAAGAAAGAATATTAAAACAAAAAACTGCTTGAATAAAAGGCAGTTTTTTGTTATATTTTATTTATAAAATTTGCGCGTGTGGCTCAGTGGATAAAAGCAATATTATTGCTTTTATCCGAGCAGAGCGAGGAGGGCCGCCCATAAGGCGGGCGAGATGTCCTGACCCCGCTATTAAAAATTTGGGCACGTAGTTCAGTGGTAGAACGCTGTCCTGACCTGCCCGCCGAACAAACCGAAATTTTGGGTAGCTAGTTCAGTGGTAGAACGCTGTCCTGATAAGACAGAGGTCATAGGTTCGATTCCTATGCTACCCATAAGAAACCAAAATTTTAATACGGGGCAAGTAAGAACGGGGACGGGGTTCGACTTGTCCGTCCGAAGTTTTAACGGAGGAGGATTCCTTCCACGCGCACCACGTAGGAAATTGCAAGTCCCCAGACCCACCGCCGCCCTGCTCGTTGAGAGCAGAACCCAGCAAAAAAGGTTCGCGCATTTTCAAATAAAGGGCATATTGTTTATGTCAATTGAAATCAAAGAAAATGAATTATTGAAGAATCATTCCACTTTTAAAATCGGCGGATTGGCGAGGTATTTTGTAGTTGTTAGATCAAAAGAGGAATTGATGGATGCGATAAATTTTGCGAAAGAAAAAAATCTGCCATATTTTGTTTTCGGCGGAGGAAGCAATATATTATATCGCGATAAAGGATACAACGGGGTCGCGATAAAATCTCAAATCTCAAATCTCAAATCTCAAAATTTAAATATCATCGCTGGTTCGGGGGTATTGTTAAGCCAAGTTATAAATTTTTCTGTTGAAAATAATTTAACTGGTCTTGAGTGGGGAGTTGGGATTCCAGGCACGATTGGCGGATGCGTGGCAGGCAATTGCGGAGCGTATGGACATAGCATTTCTGAATCAATTGAATCAGTTGATGTTTTGGATGAAAATGGCGATGTGAAAACTTACTTAAACAAAGAATGCAATTTTGCATATAGAGAAAGCATCTTTAAAGATATTGACAGTAAAAAGATAATTTTAGAGGTGAAATTGAAATCAGAAAAAGGCGAAAAGGAAAAAAGCAAAGAAGAAATGAAAAATATTATAATGAACAGAAAAGGAAAAATCCCGCCTCATCCATCTATTGGTAGTATATTTAAAAATCTCCCCTCGACCGAGCTCGGGGCAAGTAAGATTCCAGCAAAATCACTAATAGAGCAGTGCGGATTAAAGGGTAGAAGAATAGGCGATGCACAAATATCTGATATGCACGCTAATTTTATTGTGAATCTTGGCAATGCCAGTTCAAAAGATGTTTTAAAACTTATTGAAATCTGTAAAAAAGAAGTGAAAAACAAGTTTAACATAGATTTGGAGGAGGAGATCGTTGTGTTATAATACTTTTAATGTTGAGAAAAATTAATAAGAAAAAAGTATTATTGTTTGCGGGTATCCCCGTACTTTTTCTTTTTTTGATAGGCAGTTTTTTGGGCAACGGCTCAGGTATAAAATACTTTGCTACAGGCAGTTCTGTTAAAGGTGATAGCGTCGAAGAAAAAAAAGAGAAAATATTCGTGCCCACTCATATTGCTGTTCCGGAAGTTGTCAAAGGTATTTATATGACAAGTTGCGTGGCTTCCATGCCGTCTTGGAGAGAAAAACTTGTAAAAATTGCTGATGAAACAGAAATAAATTCAATCATCATAGATATAAAGGATTATACTGGTACGATTTCTTTTAAAAGCGACAATTCTTTATTGGAGACAGGCGGCAAGGGCTGTGTTGTTTCTGATATGGCTGAATTTGTTGATTCTCTGCATAAAAAAAATATTTATGCTATTGCTAGGATAACAGTTTTTCAAGATCCTTATTACACAAATAAAAGGCCTGATATGGCTATCAAAAAGGCCAGCGACAAAACAATATGGAAGGATCGCAAGGGCTTGAGTTTTATAGATGTGGGTGCAAAAGAATATTGGGATTATATTGTTGCGCTTGCCGAGGAGTCCTATACGAAAATTGGCTTTGACGAACTTAATTTTGATTACATCAGATTTCCCTCTGACGGTGATATGAAAAATATTTATTATACATTTAGTAACGATAGGGAAAAGGCGGATGTGTTGAAAGATTTTTTTTCATATCTGCACGATAAATTAGAGGGTACTGGCGTGATTATGTCTGCTGATTTATTCGGTATGACAACTACAAACAAAGATGATTTAAATATAGGGCAAATACTTGAATACGCAGAACCGTATTTTGATTATATCGCGCCAATGGTCTATCCTTCGCATTATCCGTCAGGATTTAAAAATTATAAGAACGTGAATGCTCATCCTTATGAGATAGTCAAATTTTCTATGGATGAGGCCTCAAAGCGCTTAATTGCCGCAAGTTCTACGCCAGACAAATTAAGGCCGTGGCTGCAGGATTTTGACTATCCCGTAACTTATACTGCAGATATGGTACGCAAGCAAAAACAGGCAGTATATGATGCCGGACTTTCCAGTTGGATGTTGTGGGATCCGGCAAATAAATA